>DATMCA010000262.1:0-10301 GCA_035559015.1 Umezawaea sp.
GCAGAACTCCACCGTCGACCGCAACAGATCCGCCTGCCGCGGCGCACGTCCCAACGTCACCCGGACATCCTGCCGAACCGACCACACAGCAGATACCGAACACGCCGATCCTTAGCCATCAAAAACACCAGCCACCTAGGCATAATCCATCTTGCTTACACCGCTCTCATGCTGATCAAAGCCGCGCGTCACATCACCGGCTGGGTCGCCCTCCCCGCGACGCTCTACCTGATCGTCCTCATCCCGATCGCACTCGCCTGGCGAGACAGCATCACGAAACTCAACTTCAGACCACTCTCGTCGTTCGGGGGCGAGTGCTGGGACCCGACCACTCCACAACCAGATCCATCCGCACAAACCTCGACGGCGCGCGACTGACGTGACCGTCACCGTGCGGCCGTTGCGGAACCGGCCGAGGGCAACGCCGAACTCCCTCTCCTCGGTTACTTGTTGAATGACGGTACGACCGATGCCCGGCCGGACTCGGTCGAGGTTTTCTCGTCGAGTTCACGCGCCGCCTGATGCTCACCCAGCGCCGCCAGACGGTTAGCGAGGCGAGTTGTGGCGGCGCGGGTGGTGGTCACCTGGGTGGCCGCGAGAGGCGTTGGAGGCGGCGTCCGTCGAGGCGGTGAGCATCGCGGACGACGCCTCCGAGTGGTCAGCTGACGGCGTTGACGACGTGCCCGAGTCGGGCTGGGCCGCCGGTCAGCGGGGCGGCCATGTCATGCTCACGGTCCGGTCGGTTTCGGCGGAGAGCAGGGAGAAGGTCGCGAATGCGACTGGGTAGCCCTGACCCGGCCGGTGGAGGTTCTCGCCACGCTCATCGTCCACTATGGACTTGGGAGCCGATTGTGATCGCCGATCGGGGTACGAGACGATTGAGGAACTGGAACCAGCACAACGGACGGGACTGCCGCGGTGGACACGTTCATGCTTGATCAGTTGAAGCTGCGGTGGCCTGCCGGCTGGACGAAGCTGCACGTCTACTTCGTACCCGATCCGATCGAGGTCAGGCCCCTGGTCGACGCGTATCGAGAGGTCCTCGACAGGGTCGACTTCCTCACCAGGCAACCCGACGAGTGGTTGCACTCGACGATGATGGTCGTCGACGATGTTCCGGCCCGCGAGGTGACCGCCGGCCAGCGTGCTGAGTTGGCGGAGCGGCTGCGGCGGAAGATGGCGGAAACGCCCGCGTTCACGGTTGCCTGCGGTCCCGCGGTCGTCCAGCGCAGCAGCGTGTGCGTGAAGTTGGTGCCTGATCAGGGATTCAGCGAGGTGATCGATGGGGTGAAAGCGGTTGCGGGTGCCATGTTCGGTCACGGGGCCGTGCAGTATTCGAACGGCCGACCGCACATCACCCTGGCGTATGCCACCGGGGATGGCGATTCGGACGTCCTCCAGGCCTCTTTGCGCGGGGTGGCTGACGTCAGAGCCGTGCTCACGGTCAACGGCGTTCACCTGGTGGATGTCGTCGTGGACATCGACCTCGTCCAGTTCCGCTGGGAGGAGTTGGCGGAACTTCGGCTGATGGGCGTGCGTGAAAGCCTGTGAGACGTGGATGAGCCAGTCCCTTTCCGCGGAGATGTCGCCGGTGCCGATGCGCGGAGTCTCCGCGGTGGACGGGTCCGCGTGGTAGCGATCCCCTGCGGCGTGGGCTTCGATCGCCCCGGCGATCACGGACCCTTCGACGATCACTTGGACCTCGCCATGCCGGCTCGACTCAAGTTGACCGCCTCACCCGACCATCCGTTCGAACCCGTCTGCGATGTCGAGGATGGCAGGGCTGGATCGATCGTCACGTGGGGCAACAGCCATAACCCTCGTCGGGCTCCCGGCACCCCGTTGGTCATCGAGATATGGGCAACGATCCGGTACTGGACACCCCACTGCCGCGTCTGCACGCCGAAACCGAGACGGACTGATCGGTCCGCATCGCGGAAAGGGGGCACCGCAGGGCCGGAAGTCTGTGGTGGAAAAAGTGTTATCCGCCCCGAAATGGCCCTCGGCGCTTTGCAGATGCATTTTCCATGTTTGCACGGGCACACATTTTCGTTGCCCGCCCGTGATCTGATTGTGCTGTTCAACCGCTCCGAATAGGACCGTTCGGCCGCACGTGATGGGCCGTTCGCGGCATTGCGCGTCGAAGGCCGGTCGACTCTGATGGGGCCGCACAACCACATGGGAAATCGCCCTCGGCATTCCGCGAGCGGCAGGATTGATTTCCGCCTCGTCCCCCTGGAGATTCGTACACAATGTTGAGCAGAAGGTCCTTCCTCGGTGGCATGTCCGCGGCTGTGGTGGGCGCACCGCTGATGGGTGCGGCGTTCGGCAGCCTCGCGACGGCGGCCCCCCGTCACGCCGTCGCCAAGGCCGCCGGCGGTTCGCTGCCCCTCACGATCGTGAACCACACCTACCGGTACACGAACCAGCAGATCTACGCCTACATCGTCGGAACGGACCTCAAGTCCGGGCAGCAGATCTTCGTCACCCGCGACGGTGCCGCCACCCCGGTCTCGGCTGCCAACAACGGTTCCGAGGGGTTCGCGGACCTGTCGATCCCGATGGTGCAGGACGGCGACACGCACCTCGCCATCCCGGCGAACATGTCGGGCCGCGTCTACTTCTCCATCGTGGACAAGGTGAGGTTCAAGGTCGTCACCGATGGCAACGGCAACGCCGCGCTCCAGCACCCCGCGGGCTGGGTGTCGGGCGACCCGAGCTTCTCGGTGCTGCACGACTGGATCGAGTTCACGCACAACGACGGCGGCATGTTCTGCAACACCACGATGGTCGACATGTTCAGCATCCCGCTGGCCATCAAGCTCGTCGGTTCGTCCACCCAGGACACCGGCCGCCTCGTCGACGGCGGACGGGACAAGATCTTCGACCACGTCGCGGCAGACCCGACCTTCGCGAAGCTGGTCGTCAAGGACAAGCTCCGGATCATCGCGCCCGGACACGGCATCGACAGCGGCATCTTCCCAGCGAACTACTTCGACCCCTACATCGACGCGGTGTGGAACAAGTACTCGTCGGAGACCCTGACCGTGAACACCGGCGCGGGCAGCTTCACCGGCCGGGTCGTCGACGGCAGGTTCACCTTCTCCGACGGCATCGCGTCGTTCGCCAAGCCGACGACGCTGGACCTGTTGTACTGCAACGGAGCGCTCGGTGCGCCCAACGACGGCAGGACCGGCCCGGTCGCCGCCATCCTCGGTGCCGCGTTCAACCGGTCGACCCTGCTGACCAGCACGACCCAGCCCACCACGGACCGCGGGTCGTTCTACCGCGACCGGATCAGCAACCGCTTCTCCGAGGCGATGCACCTCAACACCGTCGACGGCAACGCCTACGGGTTCGCGTTCGACGACGTGGCCAGCTTCGCCTCCTACGTGCAGGACGGTGCCCCCACCTCCATCACGGTGAGCCTGACCAACTTCTGACCCGCGACGCCCTGGTCTCCGCGACCCGCACGGGTCGCGGAGACCAGGGCGTCGGCGACCGCGGCGCCCGACGAGTGCGGCGACTACTCCAGCAGCATGCGGGCGTCGGGTGTGACGACGCTGCCGCGTTCAGCGGCGGGCAACTTGAACCAGCCTGAGCATCCGTTGACGCACGGGTGGCTCATCTCGGCCAGGGTGAGCGTGCCATCCGGATTCGGCACCGGTTGCTGCCAGGTCATCAGGCCTGTGCCGTCGCACAGGTCGCAGTGTTGTTCGCGCTCCACGCCACGGAGCATCCATGGAGGATCGGTCGTGACCAAGCTTCGTCACCGTATCGAGCGAAGGTTGGGCTCGCGCGTATTCGTTGTGCCTCCAGCATCATCGCAGGAAGCACGCGGTGCGAACGCATCGGCACCACCGACCGCACTTCGGGGACGGCCCGAAACGGATGAAGACGCTTCGTCAGGCGGATAGTGCCAGGCGGGCAGAGGCGCTTCCCTGGGCATGTGGATCTTGAGTTGGGCGAGGGCGCACCGGGCGTGGTGATCGACGAAGTCCTTCACACACGGAGCACTCGGCCGGCGGCCGTCCGTGACGTCGGTGTTTTCGTCACTGAGAGCAGCACTCCGCCGGGGTCACCGGTGTTGGCGGCTTCTCCTGAGCGTCTCGGACGGTGTCTCCCCGAACCGCCGGCGGTACGCGCCCGCGAACCGTCCCAAGTGGACGAATCCCCAGGAGGCGGCGGCGTCGGTGACGGTCAGGCCCGGCGCCGCCGCCGTGAGGTCGCTGTGCACCCGGCCCAGCCTCACATCGCGCAGGTACTTCGTCGGCGACGTCCCGGTGTGCTGCTGGAACCCGGCCTGGAGCGCTCGCGCCGACACCGCGACCGCCGCCGCCAGGGAGGTGGTGGTCCACGGCTCATGTGGCCGTTCCTCCAGCAGTTCCACGGCCTGGCGCACAGGCCCCCGTGGAATGCTGCGCGCTGTCGCCAGGTCCTGGTGGTGATCGTGCCGCAGGGTGAGCAGGAGGCCGTCCAGCACGAGTTGCTCCAGCGTGCGTGCCGCGAGGGGGTGGCGGCGCAGCAGTTCCGGCCCCTCGAACTCCCGCAGGAACGGGGCGAGCACGTCCAGCACACCCCGCTGCGGTGCCGTCGTGAACCCGATCCGGCTCACCTCGTGCCCGAGCATGGCCGAGAGCCGTTGTTCCAGCGCCACCCGCTCCACCATGAGGCACAGCTGCGCGCAGTCGGCGCTCCACTTGATCGACGCGGGCCGACCCGGTGAGTGCGCGACGGTCTCGGCTGTGCCGGCGTCCACTGACCTGCGTCCGAACGACGACCGCGCACATCCCTCCACCGGCATGTTGAAGTGGTAGGCGACCGCGTCGGTCGTACGCATGTCGACCTCTTGGCCGTACGCGAGGTAGGCGGCCGTGAGCGAGCCGAGCCGGACCGCGTTCAGCCGCATGTCGAGCCGTGCTTCGCGGCTCGTGGGCGCGATCTGGTGCGGCAGGAACACCCGGGTGACCGAGTCCTCCGCCTCGTCGATCCTCGTCGCACGGGTCACCGGATGGTTGAGCAGTCTTTCCACGACTCACAGGATGCCCGATGGGAGGCGCTCACGACGTAACCCAGAAGTTTGACGTGCGCTGTCAATGTCGTCGAGGGAACATCACGGAGGGGGCTGGATGGCCGCATTGAGCGCCGCGGAGGCTTCCGACAGGTACGGCAGGTTCCTCGAGGACCGCGGGTTCGTCGTGCTGCGCGACGACGGCGGCCTCGATTTCACGGCCGAGTCGGCAGGCGGTTCGCACACGGTCGTGGTCGTGCCCTGCTGCCCCAGTGGTGTCGAGGTGAGCGAGCCCGGCACGACCGTTGTCCTCTCGTCGCTCAGATCGAGCCGGCGAGCGGGCCTGTTCGGACGCGGTGGACGCGCGACGGCACGCGTGTCCCGCGGTGCGATCGGCGGACCGACGACCACAGCCACAGCAGGCCGACGACGGAGATCAGCGCCAGGCCCAGCCAGTTGGTCACCGTGTAGGCGGTGACCTGGGTCGGCGTCGGCTCGGGAACGGCGCCGCGCAGCAGGACCTCGTACTGCCACGGCTCGCCCGTCAGCGCCAGGGTGACGAGCACCGCGATCATCGACATCGAGTCCCACAGGGCGTGCAGCAGGGACACCCCGAGGAAGGCGAGCAGCAGCCGCCACGTCAGCACGAAGTGGCGCCGGGTGCTCCACGCGAAGAGCGTGCCGCCGAGTATGGCGGTCCACAGCCCGTGCCCGACCGGTGCCAGCAGTCCGCGCAGCAGTTCGGTCGTCACCAGGTTCGACAGGGACAGCCCTGAGGCGGTGAACAACGACGTGAGCGCGTATCCGGCGGACTCGAAGGCGGAGAAGCCGAATCCGACCGACGCGCCGAGGATCATCCCGTCCCGCACGGACTTCACCGCGAGGTGCCTGGTCAGCAGCGCCAGCGCGCCGAGTTTCACGGCCTCCTCGATCAGGCCCACACCGACGTACATCCACACCGATGGGATCAGCAGGTAGGCCTCCAGCGCGGACGCGCCCAGCACGCCGAGCACACCGCCGACCACGAACGTGCCGAACACCAGCTCCGCGGTGATCTCGCCGGAGTCCCGGCGCGCGAACGCCCACGCCACGAACGTCACCGGCACGAGGAAGCTGCCCAGCAGCACCAGCGTGGGGATCAGGAGGGGGTTGCCGGTCAGGTACGTGACGCCCGCGGTGAGCAGCCACAGCACCAGACCTGCCAGGAACATCCGCCGCCACGTCATGTCCTCGCTCCGAACGAGAGGTGTTCGTGGACGAGCCGGACCACCATCGCGCCCTCGCCGACGGCGGAGCCGACTCGTTTGATCGAACCGCTGCGCACGTCACCGATCGCGAACACGCCCGGCCGGTTCGTCTCCAGCGGGAACGGCCTTCTTCCCTTGTGCCACCAGGCGTCGTCCGTCGTGACGTGCTCGCCGGTCCGGACGAAGCCGTCCTCGTCGAGTGCGATCAGCGAGGAGAGCCAGGTCGTGCACGGGGTCGCGCCGATGAACACGAACAACGCCCGCACCGGCAGCGTGCGCCTGTCGCGGTTCTGGTTGTTCTCGACGACCACGCCCTCGATGTCGTCGTCGCCCAGCAGCTCCACGACCTCGTTGCACAGGAGCAACTCGATCCGCGGGTGGCGCGTCACGCGGTCGACCAGGTAGCGGGACATGTTCCTGTTCAGGTCGGAGTCGCGCACCACCAGGTGGACGCCGGGCACCCGGTCGGCGAGGAACACGGCCGCCTGGCCCGCCGAGTTGCCCCCACCCACGATCGCGACCGGATTCGCCTGGCACGCACGGGCTTCGTGGATCGTGGCGGCGTAGTGCACGCTGGTCGCCTCGAAGTCGGCGAGCCGGGGCAGGCCGAGCCTGCGGTAGCGCGCGCCCGTCGCGATCACCAGCGTCCGCGTCCGGACCTGTGACGAGTCGTCGAAGCCCACCACGTAGTGCCCGTCGCGAGGGGAGAACGTGACCGCCTCCACCGAGACGTTCACCGGCACGCCGAACTTCTCCGCCTGGAGCACCGCGCGTTCGGCGAGTTCCGGGCCGGAGACACCGGCCGGGAAACCGAGGTAGTTCTCGATCCGCGACGTCGTGCCCGCCTGGCCGCCGACAGCGGTCGAGTCGACGGCCACCACGTCGAGTCCGTCCGCCGCGCCGTACACGACAGCGGCGAGACCGCCGGGGCCCGCGCCGACCACGAGCATGTCGGTCATGCCGCTCGGGGGGGACGACGCGTGCAGACCCAGCACCCGTGCCAGTTCCCGGTTGCTCGGGTTGCGCAGCGTCCCACCGCCGGGCACCACGACCACGGGGCTCTCGTCGATGGTGACGCCGAACCGGCGCAGCACTTCCTCGGCGTCGGTGTCCTTGTCGGTGTCGACCAGCCGGTGCGGGATCCGGTTGCGCGCGGTGAACTCGAGCAGCCGTTTGGTGTCCGGTGAGAAGCACGAGCCGACGATCTGCAACCCGCTGCCCCTGCCGATCAGCACCGCCCGGCGCATCAGGTAGGCGCGCAGGACGAGGTCACCCAGCACGGGGTCGCCGCGCACCAGCTCGCTCAGCCGGTCCGCGGTCAGCTGGACGACCTCGCCCGGCTGCGCGACGACGGTCGTCACGAACGACGGTTGCCCCTCCAGCAGACCGAGTTCGCCGAGGAACCGGCCAGGCCCGTGCACCCGCACGACCTCGCCGTGCTCCAGCGCCCGCACGACGCCGCTGACGATCACGAAGAAGTCGTGGTCGCGGTCGCCCTCGGCGTACAGCACCTCTGCCTCTCGTGTCGGACGCCGGGTTCCGTACAGCGCGACCTGGTCGATCTGGTCGCCGTCGAGGCGGGGGAAGGCGCCGTGCTCGTCCGGCGTTTCCCGCGGCCCTGGTGAGAGCGGGTCAGACGAAAGCTTGGTGGACATAACACCACCGCCAGTTCTCGCCGGGTTCCATGGAACGCACGATCGGGTGGCCGATGTCGTAAGCGTGCCCGCGCGCGTGCTTCATCGGCGAGGAGTCGCAGCAGCCGACGTGCCCACAGGTGAGGCACAGTCGCAGGTGGACCCAGGGGGTGCCCGCGATGAGGCACTCCCGGCAGCCCTGCGGGGTCTGCGGCACGACGTCGCGCACGAGAGCGAGGTGCTCATCCACGACCCCGATCATCGGTCGTCCCCCCTCACGTCGTCGAGCACCAGCGACAGGCCGATTCCCAGCAACCACACGTCCTTCGCCAGCGAGATGCCCTGTTCGGTCGGTCGCAGGCTGCCCTCCTGTCGCATCCCAGGTGTCTTCAGGTAGAGCCCGAGCAACCCGCCGGCGAACCCGGTGAGCGCGGCACCGGCGATGACCGCGGGCACCAGTGGCACCAGCAGCGCCACGCCGATCGTGATCTCCCCGGCCGCGAGCAGCGTCGTGAACCGCCGGGCGTCCAGCTTGCCCAGCAACGGATACGTGGTCGCGGCGAAGCCCTGCAACGACTCGGCGGCCTGCCGGTCGGCGTGCAGCTTGCCGAGTCCGGAGTTGAGTACGTACGCACCTGTGGTGACGCGCGCGGGCAGTTGTCGCAGCAGAGATCGGCTGATCATGTCCTCACCTCCGGAACGAGAGCGTCGTCGAGCCAGGCCCGCAGCTGGGGTGCGGGCACCGCGCCGGGTTGTCGCGCGATCACCTCACCGTCGCGCAGGATCATCAGCGTGGGGATCGAACGCACGTCGAACCGTTCCGACAGACGGGGTGCGCGGTCCACGTCCACCCGCACGAGCTTGATGTCGCCCGCCCGTTCGTGTGCGAGCTGGTCCAGCACCGGGCTGACCATCCTGCACGGCCCGCACCACGTCGCCCACATGTCCACCAGCACGGGAACACCGGCCTGCTCGGCCACCTCGGCGAAGTCGTCGTCGAGCGCGTCGACGATCCACGGCAGCGCCTGGCCGCAGTTGCCGCACTTCGGCTTGCCCTGTGCGGCAACGGGTACGCGGTTGGTCTTGCCGCAGTTCCGGCACGCGATGTTCGTCGTCCTCATGCGGCGGCCCTGCTCTCCCCGGACGTGATGACGGACAGCTCGTCCTCCACCACGTCCACGCGGATCGTCGTGTCGTCCGGCACCTCGCCCGCGATCAGCGCCCGTGCCACGCGCGTCTCGACCTCGTGCGCGATGTAGCGGCGCAGCGGTCGCGCGCCGTAGACGGGGTCGAAGCCGCGCTTGGCGATGAACTCGCAGGCCGGGGGAGTGAGCTCGATGCTGATCCGGTGTTCGGCGAGCCGGGCGCGCAGCTCGGCGAACTGGAGGTCCACGATGCGTTCGATCTGCTCCAGCCGCAGTGGCGTGAACAGCACGATGTCGTCGACGCGGTTGAGGAACTCGGGCCGGAAGTGGTCGCGCAGTGACGCCAGCACGGCCCCGCGCGCGTCCGGTTTGATCTCCCCGTCGGGGGTGACGCCGTCGAGCAGGTACTCCGAGCCGATGTTGGACGTCATGATGATCACGGTGTTGCGGAAGTCGACCGTGCGGCCCTGCGCGTCGGTGATCCGGCCGTCGTCGAGCACCTGGAGGAACGTGTTGAACACGTCCGGGTGCGCCTTCTCCATCTCGTCCAGCAGCACGACGGAGTAGGGCTTGCGCCGCACCGCTTCCGTGAGCTGGCCGCCTTCGTCGTAGCCGACGTACCCGGGAGGCGCGCCGATGAGCCGCGAGACCGTGTGCTTCTCCTGGTACTCGCTCATGTCGAGGCGCACCATGTTGTCCTCGCTGTCGAACAGCGCCGCCGCCAGCGTCTTCGCCAGCTCCGTCTTGCCGACCCCGGTGGGGCCCAGGAAGATGAACGACCCGATCGGCTTGCGCGGGTCCTTCACGCCCGCTCGCGCACGGATGATCGCGTCGGCGACCAACCGCACCGCGTCGTCCTGGCCGATCACCCGCTCGTGCAGGATCTGGTCCAGCTTCAGCAACTTCTCCCGTTCGCCCTCCTGGAGCCTCGACACCGGGATGCCGGTCCAGGCCGCGACGATCTCGGCGATCTCGTCCTCGGTCACCACCTCCTTGAGGAGCCGGTGCGCACCCTGTTTGCCGGCGAGTCGGTCCTCCTCGGACGCGAGTTGGCCTGCCAGCTCGGCGAGCGTGCCGTAGCGCAGTTCCGCGGCCCGGTTGAGGTCGTAGGCACGTTCCGCCTCTTCCGCTTCGCGGCGCACGCGTTCCAGCTCGCCGCGCAGGTCCTGGACGCGCCGGATGGCCTGCCGCTCCGCCTCCCACTGCGCGGTCATCGCGTCGAGCTCGGCGCGGAGGTCGGCGAGTTCCTTGCGCAGGGCGTGCA
>DATMCA010000263.1:0-3744 GCA_035559015.1 Umezawaea sp.
CGCGCCGAGCGAAAGCAGGAGCAATGAGCCTGATCGCACCCCAGGACTCGGCGTTCCTGTTGGGGGAAACCGCGGCGCAGCCGACGCATGTAGCCGGTCTTGCCGTCTACGAGTTGCCGCCAGGCGCCGGCCCCGACTACGTCAGCCAGCTGTATCACGAGCTGCTCACCCACACCGAGATTCACCCACGCCTGCGGCAACGGCCCGCCGACCCGGTCGGAAGCGTTGGCAACGTCTGGTGGACCGAGGAGCACGACATCGACCTGGAGTACCACGTCCGGTTGGCGGCGCTGCCGCGGCCCGGGCGGGTACGCGAGCTGCTGGAGCTGGTGTCCCGGCTGCACGGCCAGACGCTCGACCGCCACCACCCGCTTTGGGAGTTCTACCTGACTAAGGGGCTCGAGGGCGGACGCTTCGCCACCTACAACAAGATCCATCACGCGCTCTACGACGGCGATGCCGGCGGGGACGGGATCCGATGAGATCCGCGTGCGTGTTGGCGAAGTTTGGACCCTCTGACAATCCCGATCATTTCGACCATCTACACCGTAGTGCGCGGATAGGGTCGACAGGCGTCTGCGGGCTGACGTTGAGGGTCGAAGGAGAAGCTGATGCAGCAGCTCTCGGGGTTGGATGCGGCGTTTCTGACGCTCGATTCACCGACGGCTTACGGGCATGTCGGCAGTGTGTGCATCCTCGACCCGCCGCAGAGCGGCGAGGCGCTAACCCTCGACCGGTTGACCGAGCTGGTGGAGTCCCGGCTGCATCTGGTCCCGCCGTTTCGCCGCCGCCTCGCCGAGGTGCCGCTGGGGCTCGATCAGCCCTATTGGATCGAAGATCCGGACTTCGACATCGAGTTCCACGTCCGTGAGTTGGCGTTGCCTGCGCCCGGCGATGATCGGCAGCTAGCCAGCCAGGCGGCCCGCCTGCACGCGCGGCCGCTCGACCGCAGGCGCCCGCTATGGGAGCTGTACCTGATCCATGGCCTGCAGGGTGGCCGGTATGGCCTCTACACCAAGGTGCACCACGCCGCGATCGACGGGGTGTCCGGAAACGACCTGCTCGTCGCCCTGCTGGATGTGTCGCCGCAGCCGGGCGAGGTCGGCGAGCCGCCGCCGTGGCGCCCGGAAGCCGAACCCGGCGCGGTGCAGCTGCTGGCTCGCAGCGCGCTGTCGCTGACCCGCCACCCGGTGCGGGCGGCGCGGCTCTCCACGCAGATGATGCGCTCGTTGCCGGCGCTGGTGGCCAGTCCCGCCCGGCCCTGGCTGCCGCTGGTCGACCGGTTCCTGTTGCGCCGTGACCGCGATGTCATCCTGTCCGCGCCGCCGCTGGTGGCGCCTGCGACACCGTTCAACAAGAACATCGGTCCGCACCGCCGTTGGGCGTTCGGCAGCCTGCCGCTCTCGGAGGTGAAGGCAGTCAAGAACGCCGCAGGCGTCACCGTCAACGACGTCGTGATGGCGTTGTGCGCCGGCGCGCTGCGCGGGTGGCTGCAGGACCACGACGCGCTGCCGGCCGGTCCGCTGCTGGCCGCCGTCCCGGTCTCGATCCGCACCGAGGAGCAGCAGGGTACCCACGGCAACCAGGTCTCCACTGTGATCGCGCCGCTGCCGACACATCTGGCGGACCCCGCTGAGCGGCTGCGCGCCGCGCACGAGGCGATGCGCGTGGCCAAGGAGCAGCACAACGCGCTGCCCGCGGACCTGCTGACCGACATCGCTCAGTTCTCGATGCCGGCGTTGGCCAACCGGGCCAGCCGGCTCGCCAGCCGACTGCGGCTGCTGGAGCGGGTCCCGCCGTTTAACTTGTTCATCTCCAACGTGCCCGGTCCCACCGTCGATCTGTACATGTGCGGGGCGCGGCTCGAGGCCGTGTACCCGCTCTCGGCGATCGCCGACGGCCAGGGTCTCAACATCACGGTCCTGGGGTCCAGCGGCAAACTGAATTTCGGCATCCTCGCCGACCGCGAGCTGGTGCCCGACGTCGAACGGATCATGGCAGGGCTGGCCGACGAACTGGCCATCCTGCAGAAGGCGCAGGGGGTCGGCTGATGCCTGTCGCGCCGCCGGACAGCGCGCCCGCCATGGGGCTTTATGTCACCGACCCGGCCCGGGCGGTGGTCGAGTTCGGGCTGCTGCTGGCCGCGCTGCCGCTGCAGCGGGCGCTGCCCGCCGGTGACGGCCATCCTGTTCTGGTGCTGCCCGGCCTGCTGGCCGCCGATGACTCGACGTGGCCGCTGCGGCGCATCCTGCGCGGCCTGGGCTACCGGGTGCACGGCTGGCGGCTCGGGCGCAACCTCGGCCCGACGGCCGCGGCGGTGGACGGCATGCAGGACCGCCTGCATGCTTTGCACACGCGATACCGCACTCCGGTCAGCGTGATCGGCTGGAGCCTCGGCGGCATTTACGCTCGTACCCTCGCCCGGCGCACACCCGCTGCGGTACGCCAGGTCATCACGCTCGGCAGCCCGTTTCGCCTGGCCCACGAACGCCAGTCCCGGGCCAGCCGCATTTTCAACCGCTACACCCACCTGCATGTGGCGCGGGCCCCGTTGCCGCTGGAGCACGACGTCGACGTCCTGCCGGTGCCGGCCACCTCGATCTACTCGCGGTTTGACGGCATCGTCGCCTGGCAGGCCTGCCTGGACCCGCCGTCCCCGCGCTCCGAAAACATCGCCGTGGTGGGCAGCCACTTCGGCTACGGCCACAACCCGGCGGTGGTGTGGGCCGTTGCGGACCGGCTGGCGCAGCCGCTCGGCGCGTGGACGCCGTTCCAGCCGCCGCGGGCGCTGCGGACGTTGTTTCCCCGAGCGGACATGCCCCCCGCGCGGCTCACGTTGATCCACCCGCACATTCGCCGTGAGTCCGGCTAGCGCATTCGCGGGCGACTCGGCTCAACCGGCGATGTCCACAACCGCCTCGTACACGCCATCTGCCACCGGGCGCACGTTGCCCGCGTAGGCAGACCGCCCGCACTGCACCCCGTGTCGCCCTCGCGGCTTGCTTGAGCCGTGTGCAGCGACGAGTTGCACGCACGGTTCTGAGGGCTACCCGGCGCCGACGATTTCGGGCCGGCGTTCGTCAAGGTGTGCGCCTACTTCCCGTACCCGATGAAGATCTGGCTGAACGGGCATGAGTGGGCCAAGCGGCAGGCCGTCAAGGCGGGGGTCGGGTTTTCGGAGCTGTCCAACGGGTTCGCCACCTGTGCTGATCCTGCTGCGCTGCAGGCGATCTGCGACCGGCTCGGCCCGGGCCCGATCCGGGTGTTCGCCGAGCGCTGGTGGTCGATCCTGCCGCTGCCGCTGACGGAGCACGACCGCGCCGCCGGCTATTGGTGGGAGCTGTCAATGCGGCAGGTGGAGACCTCGCGCACCCTGGTGTTCGACGCGCCACGCCACGCCCGCCGGTTCTTCGAGGCGCTGGTCACCGACAACCTCGACATCGGCCGCCCGGAGCTGATCGAACTCGTCTTTCGACGCGGCCAACGCCGTGGTCGACCGGCCGCCGGTGAGTTCAAGACCAAGGTCGTCAGCTATGGCACCGAGGTCAACGTGAACGCCTTCTACCGGCACTCCCGCATCAAACAATATTTGAAGGACGGGCGCGCGCTGCGGATCGAGACCGTGATCAACGACCCGGACGATCTGGGCTGTCTGCGGCGGCTGGTCCATCTCGATGAATTGCAGTCCCGTGCCCGTGCGGTCAACACCACACTGCTCGATACTGAACGTGTCGGCCAGGGCTG
>DATMCA010000264.1:0-3983 GCA_035559015.1 Umezawaea sp.
TTCGGGGCCGAGGTGTACCGGCTGGCCGTGCGGGCGCGCTGGGCCGTGTCGGCGTCGTTCACGGTGACGTTCTGCCTGATCGAGTGGTCGCTGCCGACCCCGTACACGACCGACGACATCGTCATCCGCGTGGCGACCGGCGTCCTCGTGCCGCTGCTGCTCACCCGGCTGTCCGAAGGTCCGGAGGGCCCGCCCCGGCTGGTGCCGTTCGTCGTCTCGGTCGGCGCGCTGGGCTGCCTGGTCCTGGCCGTGTACGACACCGCGCTGCTCTACAACCTGGGCCACCTCACCGGCTGGCTGCCCGCCGTGGCGGTCGCGACCGCCGTGCTGGCCGCCGCTCGCTGGTCGGCCCGGCGACCGGTGGTGGTCGCCGGGCCGATGACGAGCGCCGTCACGTCCTCGCTCGGCTGGTTCCTGGTGCTCTTCCTGGTGCCCTCGCTGCCGTTGCGCTACGGCGTCAACTTCGGCACCACGTGGGTGTCGCTCGCCGCCGGAGCGGTGCTGGTGGTGGTCGCGGTGCGGCTTGGCTGGCCGGGGGAACTGCTCCGCGGGCTGGTCGTCGCCTCGGCCGCCGGGGTCGTGGGCGCGGTGCTGGGCTACCTGCTCGCGGGCGGCTTCCACGAGGCCCGGCTGCTCGCGGCGGCGGCCGGGTTCCTGCTGGCGGGCGGGGCCGTCTGCGCGGTGGCCGACCGCCTGGCCGCCGGCCGCCGCGAGTCGGTCGAGGCTGTGAAGCTCTAGGCGGTCCGGGCCTGGCGTGCGGCGTCGAACGGCGCGCGGTCGAACACGATCCGGAGATGCGTGATCCGACCTTCGTGGACGGTCAGGTGTTCGCCCGCCGGTGCGCTCGGGACCGGGACGGTCTCCGCGTCGTACATCAGCAGCGCGGTCCGCTCGTCGCCGAACGCGGCGATCACCCGCGAGGCCGTGAGGATCCGCGAGAACGGCTCCATGAAGGCGCGGAAGGCGTCCGCGCCCTCGATCCGGCCCGCCGGCGCGTCGCAGACGACGTCGTCGGCGACGTGGGTCATGGCCAGGTCGAAGTCGTGGCCGGTCCACGCCCGGTGGTAGGCGAGGGTGGTGTCCAGCGCGGGGCTCGTGGTCATGGTGGTTCCCTGTCTCGTGAGGACGTTGCACCGGGGTGGACACCGCGCTCCCGGTGAACGGACCGGTCCCGTGCGAGGATCCGCCGATGAGCCAGGCCACGCTCGACCGCGCGCGGGCGGGGGACGGGCACGCGTTCCGCGAGCTGACCGAACCCCACCGGCGGGAACTGCGGGTGCACTGCTACCGGATCCTCGGGTCGCTCACCGACGCCGAGGACGTGCTCCAGGAGACGCTCATCGCCGCGTGGCGCGGCTTGGCGGGCTTCGAGGGCCGGTCGTCGCTGCGGACGTGGCTGTACCGCATCGCGACCAACCGCTGCCTGAACGCGCTGCGCGACGCGGGCCGTCGGCGGCCGCCCGAACCCGTGCCGCCGTTCACCCCGCCCGAGCCCACGCGGCGCGGTGACGTGACCTGGTTGCAGCCCTTCCCGGACGCCCTCCTGGACGGGCCGGAGGAGCACGTCCGCAGCCGCGAAGCCGTCGAGCTGGCGTTCATCGCCGGACTCCAGCGCCTGCCCCCGCGGCAGACGGCCACCCTGGTGCTCCGCGACGTGCTCGGGTTCTCCACGGCGGAGGTCGCGGACCTGCTGGACACCAGTCCCACCGCGGTCAAGGCCGCGCTGCAACGCGCCCGCGCCCACCTCGACCGCCACGCCGTCGACCCCGACCGCGTCCCACCGCCCGGCTCGCCGCACGAGCGGGACCTGGCCCGGCGCTTCGCCGCCGCGTACACCGCCGACGACGTCGACGGGGTCGTCGCGCTGCTGACCGACGACGCGTGGCTGGCGATGCCGCCCGCGCCGCACGAGTACCAGGGGGCGGAGGCGATCGGCGCCTTCCTCGCCGCGAGCGCCGCCGCGCGCGGGGACCGCCGGTTCCGGCTCGTCCCCACGCGCGCCAACACCCAACCCGCGTTCGAGTGCCACCTCACCGGCCCCGACGAGCCGGTCGGACTGGTGGTGCTGACCCTGCGCGACGACCGGATCAGCACCGTCACCCGCTTCCTCGGCGGTGAACTGCCCGGCCTGTTCAGAACTCGGTGACGCCCACCGCCTCCGGGACCACCGCCAACCCGAGGTCGGCCATGCCCAGCCAGTCCAGCGACACCCCCGCCTCCTCCGCTCGCGCGGCCAGCTTCACCCGCAGGCCGAAGACGCTCAGCAGCAGCGCCTGGAGCGAGTCGACGCCGAACGACGCCTCGACCGCCTCGTCGCCCAGGCCGACGATCTGGTGCGGGCAGCACCAGTCGCCGTTGGGGCTCAGGGGATCCGGTCGCGGTGTGCCGACCCGGATCGTCACGGTGGTGCGGGCGCCCTCCCCGGCAACGGCGTCCAGGTGCCGCTCGGCGACGACCGCGCCGAGTTCGTAGATCGTCATCCCCCGACCGTACCGGCGCTACCCGGCGGCGTTCATCAGGTCCACCGCGCTGTGCTGGCGGGCGGCGTCGCTGCGCTGGAACGGCCCGGCCCACGGCTGGTCGTAGGAGTCGCTGCCGGACCGGTCGCGCGTGTACGCCGAGTCCGCCTGCCGTTGCAGGTACGCGGTGTACGGCCGGTCGGTCAGCACCCGGTTCAACGCCCCGAGCCCGCGCGCGTAGACGCCCTTGAACGACGGCACGTCCCCACCGCCGCCGTTGTCGAACAGGATCCCGCCGGGGTTGAGCGCGGCGCTCGTCGTGGACGCGTTCGCGAGCGTGCGGGCCTTGGCGAGCAGGCTCGCGTCACCGGTGGCGCGGTGCAGTTCGACCAGCGCGGCCAGCGGCACGCCCTGGTTGTAGCTCCACGGCGTCTGCCCGTTGTTGGCGCACGTGTCGCTGGTGAGGCCGTCGTTGACCAGGTTGGCGCTGTTGATCATCCCGCTGTTCTGGAACCACGTCCACCCGGCCCGCGCGCGGGACAGGTACACCGTGTCGCCGGGGATCCTGTTGTGCAGGGCGGCGTTCAGCTGGACGTAGAGCGAGTTGGTGATGGCGTTCTTGTAGGTCTTGCTGGAACTCCACCACACCCCGCCGCCGCAGACGTTGTCCCAGAACAGGGCCATGTGGTCGGCGTCCGCGCGGGCCGTGTTGAGGTAGCGGCTCTCACCGGTCAGGTCGTAGGCGGCGACCCACGCCAGGCCCCACCACGCCGTGTCGTCCTTGTAGGCGTTGATGAAGTTCCCGTCCCACGCCGTGAGGTTCAGGTCGTACGTGCGCGCGATGGCGTAGCGGTAGCTGCCCATCCCGGTCAGCCTGGCGTTGTCGATCACGGCGGTGAGCGCGTTCGCCGAGTTCCACCAGCTCGTCGTGTCGAACAGGCCGTTGCCGAGGTTGTACCGCTCCATCAGCGCGGTCGCGGCGGCCGTGCGCCGGTTGCCCGCGTTCCACGTCGTGCGGTACCAGCTCGTGCACGCGATGGTGGTCGACCCGGCGGGCTGCCCGCAGGCGCGCAGCAGACCGACGCCGAGAGCCGCCCAGTCGTCGACGTTGTACATCATCGTGCGCCAGTCGCCGACCCCGGCGGGGGCGCGGGTGTCACCGAGCCGCGAGCCCGATCCCCAGCTGACGCCCGCGTCGAACGACCGGTCCAGCCACAGCGCGTCACCCTGCGCGGCGGGGGTGATCCGCGCCCAACCCATGGCGTCGGTGTCGTTGAAGTGCAAGGAGATCTGCCGCGTGCCGACGGTGACGGTCTGGGCCAGGCGGTCGGCGGGCGTGAGCGCGGGGTCGCGGGCGTCGCAGAACCTGTTGCAGACGACGGCCGCCGGGTAGGCGGGGGAGGTCGACGGCGGGCCGCCGGTCGGCCGGGTGGGGGAGTCGGGGCGGGTGGTGGACCGCTGGGCGCTCGACGGCAGAGCGGGGTCGCGGGTGTCGCAGTAGGCGCCGCAGTCGGCGGGTGCGGC
>DATMCA010000265.1:0-2706 GCA_035559015.1 Umezawaea sp.
GCCGAACCGCCAAACACGGCCGCCTGACCGTTCTCTCCTGCGACCGCGAGGGCCGGGGCCCGGAACCGGACGCCGTCGCCGCGGTCGTCGAAGCGGGCCGCCGCGCCGGCGAGACAGTGGTCTGCGACCTCCCGCGCCACCTGACCGACACGGCCTGCGCCGCCCTCGACCGAGCAGACCTCGCGGTCCTGATCGTCCCCGCCGAGGTCCGCGCCACCGTCGCCGCCAAACGCGTCGCCCACCGCGTCGCCGAACGCGGCGTGAAACTGGCCATGATCGCCCGCGCCCCAGGCCCAACAGGCTTGACCGGCAAGGAAATAGCCGCAGCCCTCAACCTCCCCCTACTAACCACCATGCGCCCAGAACCCGGCCTCTCCACCGCTCTGGACAGAGGCCACTTCCCATCCGGCCCCAGAGGCCCCCTAGCCCGCGCAGCCAGAACCGTCCTAACCGCCCTACACACCCCCTAACAACCCACCCACTCACTCACCTCCTTCCACCCGCTGGCCCGGCGTTTCCCTGCCATCCTCCGGCCCGGCTTTCCTTGCCGCCCAACGATCTAGCCTTCTCTGCCACGCACCGACCCGGCCTTTCTCTGGCACTCGCCGGAATCCGATGTGACTACGGCTCCACGCTGCTCTCCGGCGATCGAGGCCACGTGGCCACAACCAAGTCCTTGGGATCCCTGCACAGCACCAGACCGACTTTCTCCACCGAGCAGGGTCAACCACTCGATTCGCCCTTCCCTCCGCTCCCTTGGAATCCGGCCTGACCAACTCCGTCTTCCCACGCCACCTCCTACCCCAGAAGCCCGTGTGGCATGTCCACCCCAGACGCCCGTCACATCATCTGCCCAGTTCCCTCCATCAAGCCGTGCTTGACCGCTCGGTCTGCCTTTCCCTGCCATATGTCCAGTTCCCGGCGTGGCCGCCACCCCCCACCTTCACCTGAGGTCGAACGGCACGCGTGATCAACCCTGTCTTGGAGTTTCTTCGTGCTGGCCAGTCCTCTATCACCCAGAGCGCCTCCACAGCCCATCGCGCGCCCAGCCCCACGCCCTCGCCACTCCTCCCACCAACCCCTCCACCGGCTGACCAGACGCAGCCATCCAGCCATGCCGACAGATCGCGGGCCACGCCCCGACCGTTCCCCGCGATCCGTCGGCCTTCCCGCCGGTCGGGCGGCCCCGCACCGCCCGACCGGCCCCATCCCCGAGGAATCCCCATGAGCGCAGACCTGGTCGAACGAGTTCGCCGCCGGCTGGCGGTGGGCCGAGCCGAGTTGACCCCGGCCGCGGTGGCGGAAGCCGTGCGCGACGAAGCCGGTGGTGTGCTGGGCGACGCCGAAGTGCTGTCCGCGTTGACGTTGCTGCGCCAGGAGTTCGTCGGCGCGGGCCCGTTGGATCCGCTCCTGGCCGACCCCGACACCACGGACGTCCTCGTGACAGGTCCCGGCGAAGTCTGGGCCGATGGCGCACAAGGCTTGCGCCGCACCACGATCACGTTCCCCGACGAGGCCGCGGTTCGTCGGCTCGCACAGCGCCTGGCCGTGGCGGCGGGCCGTCGCTTGGACGAGGCGGTGCCCTATGTGGACGGGTGGCTGCCCGGATCCGGTCCGTCGGGCCGGATCCGCCTGCACGCCGTCCTGCCCCCGATCGCCGCCGCGGGCACCTGCCTGTCCCTCCGCGTCCTCCGCCCGGCCATCCACGACCTGGACGAACTCCGCGCCCGAGGCACCTTCGACAGCAAGACCGCGACCCTCCTCCGAGCCGTCGTCACGTCCAGGCTCGCGTTCCTCGTCGTGGGCGGCACCGGGTCGGGCAAGACCACGCTCCTGGCCGCGCTGCTCGGCTGCGTCCCGCACACCGAACGCGTCCTCTGCGTGGAGGACGCGGGCGAACTCCAACCGAACCACCCCCAGGTCATCCGCCTGGTGGCCCGTCCGGCGAACATCGAGGGCGCGGGCGAGGTCCCCGTCCGCGAACTGGTCCGCCAAGCCCTCCGCATGCGTCCCGACCGAATCGTCGTCGGCGAGGTGCGCGGAGCCGAGGTCTGCGACCTGCTGGCGACCCTCAACACCGGTCACGACGGCGGCGCGGGCACCCTCCACGCCAACTCCCCGACCGAGGTCCCCGCCCGCCTGGAAGCGCTGGCCGCACTGGGTGGCCTGGACCGCACGGCCCTGCACAGCCAACTGGCCGCGGCCGTCCAGGTGGTCCTGCACATGCAGCGCGCGCCGGACGGCACCAGGCACCTGGCCGAGATCGGCGTCTTCAACCGCACCCCCACGACTCTCGAAGTCCGCACGGCCTGGCACCACGTCCACGGCCCGCAGGACGCGTGGCCGGTCCTGCGATCCCTGCTGGACCGATCACCCGAGCCGAACGCCGTCAGCGAACCCGGCAGATCGACCGATCCGTCTTTCCCTTGTCGACAAAGCGATCCGCAGTGAGGTGCCCACTCCGTGACCCCGTTGAACTCACCCGTGGTGCCGCTGGCCGTCCTGGCCGCCGCACTGCTGGTCCTGCCGGCCTCCGCGGCGGCCCGCCGACTCCGCGCGTTGGGCCCGCCGCGTCCACCCCGTTCGAGGAAACCCCGCCGCAGAGCGCTGATCGTGACGACCTGCGTGCTGATGGGACTCCTCGCCGGTCCGGCGGCCCTCGTCGCGACCGCGATGGTCGCAACCGTTCTGTGGCGCGGCTTCCGC
>DATMCA010000266.1:0-2312 GCA_035559015.1 Umezawaea sp.
GGCTGCTGACGGACCTGGTGCGGCGCCTGCACTCCTACGCCACCGAGAACGACCTGACGCAGCCGGAGTGGCAGCGCGCCATCGACTTCCTCACCCGCACCGGCCAGATCAGCAGCGCCGTGCGCCAGGAGTTCGTGCTGCTGTCCGACACGCTGGGCCTGTCCAGCGTGGTCGACGCCCTGACGAACTCCCGCACCCCGGACTCGACCCCGTCCGCCGTGCTGGGGCCGTTCTACGTGGACGGTCCACCCGCCGTGCCGTCCGGCGCCGACCTGGCAGAGGGGCTCACCGGAATCCCGCTGTGGGCGGACATCCACGTCACCGACCCCGACGGGATGCCGCTGGAGGGCGCGGTCGTCGACGTGTGGCAGGCCGACGACAACGGCTTCTACGACATCCAGCTGCCCGACCTGGACGGCCCGGTGCTGCGCGCCAGGTTCACCACGGATGCCAACGGGCGCTTCACGTTCTGGTCCATCCTGCCGTCCGCGTACCCGATCCCGGACGACGGCCCGGTCGGCGAGATGCTCGCCGCGACCGGCCGGCACCAGTACCGCGCGCCGCACGTGCACTTCATGATCACCGCGCCCGGCCACGAGCGGCTGATCACCCAGCTGTTCGTGAAGGGCGGCGACTACCTCGACTCCGACACGGTCTTCGGTGTCAAGGAGGAGCTGGTCGTCGACTTCCGCCCGGTCACCGGCGAGACGCCGAACGGCAGACGGGTCGAGGGGGAGTGGCGGCGCCTCGACTTCACGTTCCGCCTCGCCCGGATGGCGGATTCGTGAAACCGAACCAACAACGTTTTCAGCCCGGACGGCGCATTGTCGTGCGGTAACGCCGAGATTACGGTCAGTTTGCGTCGACCGGCGCGAAATGGCCGTGATCCTCGGGAGTCGCCATGCGCGTCGGTGCGCTGCTAGCCGCTCTGCTCATAGTCGGGGCAGCCGCTCAACCCGTGTCCGCCGCACCCGCGGACCCCCGTCCGACCGCCATCGTCTCGTTGGGCGACAGCGCCATCTCCGGTGAGGGCGCGGGCTCCTACGAACCCGGCACCGAGGGCGAGAACGGCAACTGGTGCCACCGCTCCACCAGGGCGCTGGTCCACCAGACGGCGGTCGCCGACCGCACGTTCAACCTGGCCTGCTCCGGCGCCGACTCGGCCAACGTCTCGCTGGCCGACACCGTCCACTACACCGAGGGCAGCCAGGCCCGGCGCCTGATCGACATCGCCAGGCAGAACCGCGTCACCACGATCGTCCTCCAGATCGGCGCCAACGACGACCCGCAGTTCGCGGACACCATCGTCAGTTGCATCGCGGCCTGGCTCAACCCGTTCGGCAGCCCGTGCCGCACCGCGTTGCAGACCCAGTGGCCCGCGAGGCTCGCGGCCATGGCGCCGAAGGTGGAGAACGCCATCGCCGACGTCCGCTCGGCCATGGCGCAGGCGGGTTACGCGGCGGGCTCGTACAGCTTCATCCTCACGTCCTACGCCTCCCCGCTCACGGAGAAGATGGACAAGGTGCTCCACGGTCCCCAGGGCTGCCCGATCCGCCTGCCGGACGCCGAGTACGGCCGAACCGTGGCCGTGCCCCAGTTCTCCGACGCGCTGCGGGGCGTGGCGACCAGGACCGGCACCAAGTTCCTGGACTTC
This sequence comes from Umezawaea sp., assembly GCA_035559015.1. GTDB lineage: Bacteria > Actinomycetota > Actinomycetes > Mycobacteriales > Pseudonocardiaceae > Umezawaea. The sequence goes on from DATMCA010000266.1 coordinate 1,655, forward strand.
GCCCGCGCCACCGAGAACCGCGAGGCGTGCAGCAACAAGAGCGGCAGCTCGACGGGTGAGTGGCAGCGCCGCATCACCGTCGACCCGGAGGCCCTGGTCCACGGTGGACTGGACGCCATCGGCATCCACCTCGCCCAGCAGTCGTTCCACCCGAACGCGGCGGCCCACGCCCAACTCGGGCGCTGCGTGACGGAGTTCGTCCAGGCCAACACCCAGTCCGCGCGCTGCCTGGCAGGCACGGACGGCAACCTGCACGCCGTCCCGTAAGGGAACCAGGACCACGGCACCGGCCCGGCCCCGAACCTCGGGAGCCGGGTCGGTGCCGTGCCGGCGCTCAAGCGGCGACGTCCTGGCTGAACTGCGTCCGGTGCAGCTCCTCGTACCTCCCGCCGGCGGCCATCAACGACGCGTGCGTCCCCCGTTCCACGATCCGCCCGTCCTCGACCACCAGGATCTGGTCCGCCGCCCGCACGGTCGACAGCCGGTGCGCGATCACCACGGAGGTGCGCCCCACCAGCGCTTCCCCCAACGCCTCCTGCACCGCGGCCTCGGACGTGGAGTCCAGGTGCGCCGTGGCCTCGTCCAGCACCACCACCCGAGGTCGGGCCAGCAGCAGCCGCGCGATCGTCAGCCTCTGCCGCTCCCCGCCGGACAACCG
>DATMCA010000267.1:0-6409 GCA_035559015.1 Umezawaea sp.
GGGTACGGCTACGACGTGCTGCGGAGACTCCGCGCGGGCGGTCTGGACGAGGTCGGTGACGCCTCGGTCTACGGGACCCTGCGCAGGCTCTACAACGCTGGTCTACTCACCTCGTACGTAGTACCGAGTGAAGAGGGCCCGCACCGGAAGTACTACAGCCTCAACGAGCCGGGGCGGGAACGCCTGGCCGAGTCGGGAAGGACATGGCGGTCGTTCGCCCACACGCTGGACGACTTGCTGGGGGTGGTCGCATGAGCAGCACGCACACTCGCGCGGAGGTCCAGGACTACCTGGACCGGATGCGCGCCGCGCTCGCCGATCTGCCGGACGTCGAGATCTCCGAGATCATGGACGACGCCGGTGCGCACGTGGTCGAGGTGGCCGACGAGCTGGGTGAGGACTTCTCCGCCGCCGCGCTGACGACGAGACTCGGCACCCCCGAGGTGTACGCGCACGAGCTGCGCGTGGCCGCCGGCTACCCGCCGCCGAGCGGTGCCGCGGCCGTTCAAGTGCCCCCCAAGCCGGTGTTCGCCGCCAGGTTCGCCTTCTGGGCCCTGGTCGCGGGCACGGCGGCGGCGTTCGGCGTCGGCATCGGTGGCCGGCACGGCTTCCCGTTGGGCCTCCTGGTGGGCGTGTTCGTCATCTGGGCGTTCGTCCTGCTCTACCGCAAGCCGGAACTCATCGGGCAGGTCGGCGACCTCCCGGAGACCGCCGCCGTCAAGCAGGCCATCGACCAGGCCGACGAGGGGCCCGCGAGCAAGGCCATCGCCTACCTGAAGTCTCTGCAACCGGCCTGGTGGCTGGCGCGGGCCGTCCTGATCGCCGTCGCCGGGCTGGTCCTCGACGGCTTCGGCGTCGCCTTCCTGCTCGCGCTGGTGCTGGCGGGCCTGGCCCTGGTCTCGGGCCCGCGGGCCAAGACCGACCGCCGCTGGCTCTGGGTGAGCCTCCCGGCGGGCGCGCTCGCCGCGGGCACCCTGCTGTACGTCCTCGGCTCGGTCATCCCGAACGCCACCTACCGCGACAACTACCCGACGTCGTACGGTCCGCCGTCCCCGTCTCTGCCGAGCAACGTCTACGTGTTCGACAAGGACGGCAAGGCGCTCACCGACGTCTACCTGTACGACGAGGACGGCAAGCCGATCGAGACGCCGTTCTACGGCTGCGGTCGCGACGGCTCGCGGTACCGCGACGACAACAGGTACCCGCGCCCGCGGGTCGAGTACGACAACCTGGGCGACTGCCGCGAGATCGGCGGGGTGCCGTTCGCGGTGTCGATCCCCACGGTGACGTCGTACCCGTCGGCCCCCACCCCGTCGGCGGCGTCGCCCGTGCCGTCCAGTTCGGTCGACCCCTCCAGCTCGGTCACGCCACCCACGAGCGTGTCTCCGGCACCGCCTGTGGTGCCCACCTCGTAAGTGACCGCCGGAGGAGCGGAACCGGTCGGGGGTTCCGCTCCTCCACTTCCAGTGGGGTGACCGCTAGTGCTGGGTGGGTTCGCCGAGCCTGCGCAGCAGCGGCGTCGCGGCGAGCAGCAGTTCCTGCTCGGTGGGCGTGAGCTGGGCCAACCGGTCGGACAGCAGTTCGGCCTCGCCGTGGGCCATGGAGATGATCATCTCCCGGCCGGGTGCGGTGAGTTCCACGATCGTGGCGCGCCCGTCGGCCGGATCGGGCTCGCGGTGCACGAACCCCGAGGCCTCCAAGCCGGTGACGACCGTCGTGGCCGTCGGCTGGGAGCACAGCGCGCGCACGGCGATCTCGCCGATGCGCATGGGCCCGTGCATGGCTAACTCCGACAGCACGAGCATCTGGGTCGGCTGCAGGCGCCGCACCGGTGCGGTCTGGCGAAGGCTGCGAACCAACCTGTGCACCGCCACGACGAGCTGCAGTGCTTCCTGGTTGGTCACACTGGTGGTGGTCATAAAACGGCCTCCGCGTGCTCACCCCGGGTGAGCGATTGTCTGAATTCGGACAGGACATTCGCACTTTCGCACCACTCATGTCCAGCGCCCGCGACGAATAGTGTCCTCTTGCGGCCCGCGACCACACCTTTGCCGTAACGCTGCAGGTCGTGGCGCCCCGAACCACCGCCATCGGGATGAATGCGCGGGAGTTGTCAAAAACGTGTCAATTCGGGTGTCACAGGTATCAAGACCGCGTCAACGAACCCACGATCGGGTGACTTTCTGGCGCACTGTGTGTCCATGCTGGAACGCGTTCACCACCGGGCAGACTGACCGACGTGGACGATCGACGCAGGCGCGGTGAGTTGCGCATCTACCTCGGTGCGGCGCCGGGGGTCGGCAAGACCTTCGCGATGCTGGGCGAGGCGCACCGGCGGCGGGAACGCGGCACCGACGTGGTGGTCGGCCTGGTGGAGACGCACGGCCGAGAGAAGACCGCGGAGCTGCTGACCGGCCTCGACGTGCTGCCCCGCGCCCAGGTCGTGCACCGCGGCCTGGCGCTGGAGGAGATGGACGTCGACGGGCTGCTGGCCCGCCGCCCCGAGGTCGCCGTGGTCGACGAACTCGCTCACACGAACGCCCCCGGCTCCCGCAACGCGAAGCGGTGGGAGGACGTCGAGGAGCTGCTCGAAGCGGGCGTCGACGTGCTGTCCACGGTGAACGTGCAGCACCTGGAGAGCCTCAACGACGTGGTCCAGCGGATCACCGGCGTGCCGCAGCGGGAGACCGTGCCGGACGAGGTCGTCCGCCGGGCCGAGCAGATCGAGCTGGTCGACCTCACGCCGGAGGCGCTGAGGCGGCGACTCGCGCACGGCAACGTGTACCCCGCGAGCAAGATCGACGCGGCCCTCGGCAACTACTTCCGGCTCGGCAACCTCACCGCCCTGCGCGAGATCGCCCTGCTGTGGGTCGCCGACCAGGTGGACGTGGCGCTGCGGCGCTACCGGGCCGAGCAGAGCATCACCGACACCTGGGAGGCCCGCGAACGCGTGGACGTGGCCATCACCGGCGGCGGCGAGAGCGAGACCCTGATCCGCCGGGCCCGCCGCATCGCGACCCGTGCCGGGGCGGAGTTGCAGGTGCTGCACATCCTGCGCGGCGACGGCCTGGCGGGCGCCCCTCCCGCCGCCGTGGCCGGGTACCGCACCCTGGCCGCCGACGTGGGCGCCACGTTCCACACCGTCGTGGGCGACGACGTGCCCACGGCCCTCCTGGAGTTCGCCCGCGGCACCAACGCGACCCAGCTGGTGATCGGCACGTCCAGGCGAAGCCGCCTGGCCCGCCTCTTCTCGGAGGGCATCGGCGCGACCGTCCTCCAGGAATCCGGCCCGATCGACGTCCACATGGTCACCCACGCCCAGTCCGGGACCGGGTGGCGCGCGGCGTTGTCCAGGAGCCCCCTGCGGCCCTCCAGGCGTGTTCTGGGCTGGCTCCTGGCCGTTCTCGCCCCCGTCGCCGCCACCGCCGTGGGCGTGGTCCTGCGCGAAGACCTGATCCAGTCCACCAATGTCGTCGACTACTTCCTGGCCACGGTCCTGGTCGCCTTGGTCGGCGGCCTGGGCCCGGCCGTGTTCGCCGCGATCTTCTCCGCGCTGCTGCTGAACTTCTACTTCACCCCGCCGCTCTTCACGTTCACCGTGGACACCCAGCAGAACGTCGTCACGCTGATCGCCATGGTGGTGGTCGGCGTCACGGTCGCCCTGGTCGTCGACCGCGCCGCCCGCCGCGCCACGCAGGCGGCGGCGGCCCGCACCGAAGCCACCCTCCTGGCCTCCTACGCGAGGACGGTCCTGACCAACCCGTACCCGTTGGTGCGCCTGCTGGAGAAGGTCCGGGAGAACTTCGGCCTGGCGTCGGTCGTCCTGCTGGAACGCGCGGACGGCGACTGGGCCAGGGTGGAGAGCGCGGGCATCGTCTCCACCGACGAGCCCGACGTGGACATCCCGGTCACCCCCGACGTGAGGCTGGTGCTGCGCGGCAGGCTCCTCCCCGCGTCCGACCGCCGAGTCCTGGAAGCGGCCGCGGGCCAGGCGCTGCTGGCCTTGCGCCAGCAGCGGATGGCCGACCAGGCCAGGGACGCCCAGCGCAGGGCGGAGGGAACGGAACTCCGCACTGCCCTGCTCTCCGCGGTCGGCCACGACCTCCGCACACCGCTGACGTCCATCAAGGCCGCCATCGGCAGCCTCAGGGACGCGGAACTCGCACTGTCCACCGAGGACGTGGGCGAGTTGCACGAGACCATCGAGGTCTCGGCCGACCGCCTCACCGCCCTGATCGACAACCTCCTCGACTCCTCCAGGCTGGCCACCGGAGCCGTCCGCCCCAGGTTCCGCCCGGTGGGCCTCGACGAGGTCGTCGCCCGCGCACTGTCCGGCGTGGACGACACCTCCCGCGTCGAGGTGGACGTGGACGAACAGCTGACCCCGGTCAACGCCGACGTCGGCCTGCTGGAGCGAGTGGTCGCGAACGTCGTCGACAACGCCCTGAGATACGGCGGCGCCAGTGTCGCCATCCGCGCGAGCGTCCACGCGAACACCGCCGAACTCCGGATCGTCGACCACGGCCCAGGCCTCCCGCGCGGCGCCGCCGAAGAGGTCTTCGCCCCGTTCCAGCGCTTGGGCGACCGCGACGCCACCCCCGGCGTCGGCCTCGGCTTGAGCGTCGCCAAGGGCTTCACCGAGGCCATGAACGGCACCATCAGAGCGGAGGACACCCCCGGCGGCGGCCTTACAGTCGTCATCGCCCTACCGGTCTCCAACGAGGAGCACAACACATGACCAGGGTCCTCGTGGTGGACGACGAACCCCAGATCGTCCGCGCCCTGCGCATCAACCTCACCGCCCGCGGCTACGAGGTCCTGACAGCACACGACGGCAGAACAGCCCTAGCGGTAGCGGCGGAGGGCAAACCCGACGTAGTCGTACTGGACCTCGGCCTACCAGACCTGAACGGCAGCGAGGTGATAGCCGGCCTGCGCGGCTGGACCACCATCCCCATCCTCGTGCTGTCAGCCAGAACAGACTCGGCCGACAAGGTAGCGGCCCTCGACGCAGGCGCAGACGACTACGTCACCAAGCCCTTCGGCATGGACGAACTACTGGCACGCCTACGCGCAGCGGTAAGACGCTCAACAACCTCATCCACCACCGGCGAAGACGCAGTGATCACCACCGCATCATTCACCATCGACCTGGCAGCAAAAAAAGTCCACAAGAACGGCACCGAAGTACACCTGACCCCAACAGAATGGGGCCTACTGGAAATACTGGCTCGCAACCGAGGCAAGCTAGTAGGACAAAAACACCTGCTACAAGAAGTCTGGGGCCCCGCCTACGCCAAGGAAAGCCACTACCTACGCGTCTACCTGGCCCAACTACGCCGCAAACTAGAACCAGAACCCTCACACCCAAAACACCTGCTAACCGAACCAGGCATGGGCTACCGCTTCGAACTCTGACCAGCACACCTACCCACAGGCCCCTGGCCCCTGGTCAACCCACCACCAACCGGCAGACGGACTGGGCCCTACGAGCCTGGCCAGCCCACCACCAACAACCGCCAGTCAGACCGGGCCCCAGGGCTTGGCCAACCCACCGCCTGGGTGACACGGGGCCCTAGACCGTGGCCGATTTTACTTGGGGGATTTGCCCCTTAAAATTGCAGATCGGGCAGGGCTTTCGGGCACTGCCTTTTCGCCCGATAAAGGGGCAAATCTAGGGGCCCCAAGTCAAATCGGCCACACCACGCTGGTACTCCCAGTCCTCACACCACCGCTGATACTCAAACGCTCAAGGCTTCGGATCCCCAGAAACCGTAGGCACAACGGACGAAGTCTCCGACGGCACAACCGAACTCGACACCGGCGCACTACTACTGGCCGGGCCCGACGGCACCACACTGACCGGAGCCCTGGTCGTCACCTGCTCACTCGCCGGCACCACGGTCTGCGTCACCATCACCTCAGCCACACCGGACGACCCGTCCACCGGCCCACCCGCGTTCCGAGCCTGCTCCCCCCGCGGCTTCCCGGGCACCGTGATCAGCACCGTCGAAGTGCTCCCATCCGGCGCAACGCTCAACGAGGTGCTCGTCGAGGCAGGCTGATCCGCCTCCACCTCAGCCTTCGCCTTGGGCGGCCCAGCTTCCGGCTTCGCACCCCCCGCCAACATCGACGCGAAGGTGGCGACGACGGTCGCCACCAGCACACCCCCAGCCGCCAGCAGCACGACCGACGAGATCTTCTTCTCCGACGGCTCCGGTGACTCCGACTGATCTTGCTCGAACACGCCATCTCCCTGTGGGAAACCCGACCGGATGGTCACGTGCTCGATTCATCGGCGAAAAGCGCTGGTTACCGCACCTTCAGGGTCAGTTGTCACACCTTCGTGTGGCACCCCACCGCCAGACCGTCACCCATGGGACACGCAGTCGTTCACGACGTCGTCGTC
>DATMCA010000268.1:0-4247 GCA_035559015.1 Umezawaea sp.
CCGGTGCTGCTCGTCGGCTCCCACGTGGACACCGTGGTGCAGGGCGGCAGGCTGGACGGCGCCTACGGGGTGATCGCCGCGCTGGAGGTGTTGCAGGTCCTGCACGAGAACGCCGTGGACCTGCCCGTCGAGATGGTCGCCGTCGCCTTCGCCAACGAGGAGGGCGCGCTGATCCAGACCCCGTTCTGGGGTTCGCGCGCGCTGTGCGGCTCCCTTGAGGACGGACTCGCCTCCGAGGACCGGTCCGGGCGGCCGGTCAGCGCGTACCTGGCGCAGGCGGGCGGCTCCCCCGACCGGCTCGCGGACGCCGCGTGGCCGCCCGGCGGCATCGCCGCGTACCTGGAACTGCACATCGAGCAGGGACCGTCGCTCGAACGCCTGGGCGTGCCGATCGGTGTCGTGGACGGGATCGTCGGCCGCACGATCCTCGACATCGACGTGGTGGGCGAGGCCCAGCACGCGGGCACCACGCCGATGGCCGACCGCCGGGACGCCATGGTCGCCGCCGCCGAGATCATCCTCGCCGTGGAGCGGATCGCCACCGAGCAGGCCGTGTGCGCGACGGCCACCACGGGCTACCTGGAGGCGCACCCGAACGTCACGAACACCATCACGGGCAACGTGAAGCTGACCGTCGAGGTGCGGGACACCGATCCCGCCAAGCTCGTCCGGGGCGAGGCGGCCGTGCGGCACGAGTGCGCTCGGGTGTCGGCCGCCTCCGGCTGCGACGTCGAGGCGCGGGCCTCCATGCGGTCCCGCTCGGTGTCGACCGCCGTCCCGCTCCGCGACGCGATCAGGGGCGCGGCCGACACCCTGGGACTGCCGCACCTGACCATGCCCAGCGGGGCCGGGCACGACGCCCAGGTCGTCGCGCTGGTGGCGCCGATCGGCATGATCTTCGTGCCCAGCAAGAGGGGCATCAGCCACGCGCCGGGCGAGGACACCGCCCCCGGCGACCTCGTCCACGGCGCGAACGTCCTGCTGCACTCCGTCCTCGGCGCTCAGGCCGCGGCGGCGGAACGGGCCTGAGCAGGCGGGACCACGCCCCGCCACCGACGCACGGACCCGCCGCGATCACACCGGGAACACCCGGCCGTGCGGGGGGACCCGCCCACGGCTCGCGCCCCGGAGCAGTCACACCGAGAACACCCGACCGCGCGAGTCCCGGCTGCGGAACGCGTCCCGGAGCGGCCACACCGGAAACACCCGACCGCGAGCCCGATCACGCGGGGCCAAGCCCCGGAACGCGCGCCGAATCAGGCACGCCGGGAACACCGACCCGCCGGGCCTGTCCGCGGAACCCGGTTCCGGAGCAGCCACACCGGAAAGCCCGACCCACGGCAGACGCGACCGCGCGAACCCGGTCGCCGCGAGCCCCGAACGCGTCCCGGTGCGGTCACGTCGGCAGGGTCGGGCGTCTGCCCTGGCGGGGCGGGGACTCGGCGAAGGTGACGGTGCACATCGCGAGTCCCCAGGCGTGCTCGGCGAAACCGGCGCTCGTGGCCTGCCGCACGGCCGTCAGCACCCAGGAGCGTTCACGGGTGTACCAGCCCGCCGAGTCCGCGATCAGCCGCTCCGACAGCGAGCCGGGCAGCTCCCACCGGCTCGCCCCGTTCCCGGCCAGTTGCAGGTGGTGGCCGCCCTGGACCTGGTGCGCCTTCTCCGAGAGGTGCAGCAGTGCGCCCAGCAGGCGTTCGAACGCCTTCCTCAGCGACTCCTCGCCCTCCTCCGCCTGACGTCTGCGCGCGTAGCCGAGGATCCAGCCGGGGACCCAGTAGCGCGTCCCGGCGGCGTGGGGGCGGACCACCACGAGGTCGGCGTCGGCGAGTTCGTCGAGCAGTTCCTCCGCCCGCGCGACGCCCACGTCCAGCAGCGGTGCCCCGACCCACGAGGCGAAGTCCGCCGCCTCGACGAGCGGCAGCAGGCGGAAGAGCCGCCGGGCCTCCTCGGTCAGCCCGGCGTACGCGAGGTGCACACCGGTCTGGTCCTCCAGGTCGTCCAGCCAGCTCGATCCGCTGTCCAGCCGGGAGATCATGTCCGCGACCGTCCAATGTGGATGCGACGCCAGGCGGGCCGCGGCCAGCCGCAGGGCGAGCGGCAGGTACCCGCAGGCCTCGTTCAGCGCGACCGCGGCGTCGTGGTCGGCGTCGATCCGGGCGCGCCCGGCGATGCGGCCCGCGAGTTCCAGGGCGCTGCTCTCGGTGAACGGGGTCAGCCGGACGCGGACCGCGGCGGGGAGCCCGGCGAGCGGCTGGCGGGACGTGACGATCACCCGGCACAGCGACGTGCCCGGCAGCAGCGGGAACACCTGGCTCTCCGAGACCACGTCGTCGAGGACCACCAGCGCGCGGCGGTCCGCCATGTGGTCCCGGTAGGTCTCCGCCCGCTCCTCCATGCCGTCGGGGATGTCCTGGTCGGCGAAGCCGTACGCGCGCAGGAACCGCCCGAGGATGTCGTGCGGCTTCTCCGGCACGCCGTCGTGGGACAGCCGGGCGAACAGCTGCCCGTCCGGGAACTCCGGCGCGAGCCGGTGAGCCGCGTGCACGGCCAGCGTGGTCTTGCCGACCCCGCCGCGACCGATCACCACGACCGTGGGGACGGCGGTCCCGTCCTGCGGCTCGGACACCTCCATGAGGCGTTCGAGGCTCCGGCGGCGGCCGGTGAAGTCGACGATGTCGGCCGGGAGGCGTCGTGGCCCCCTGCCGCGCACCGGGGTGGGCCGGGGCTCGGCGGGCCGGGACAGCCCGGGGTCGTGGACCAGGATGCGCTGGTACAGCCCGCTCAGCTCCTCGCCGGGCTCGATGCCCAGCTCGCCGATGAACCGCGCCCGCGCCCGGCGGTACTCCTCCAGCGCCTCGGCCTGCCGACCGACGCGGTAGAGCGCGGTCATCAGCAGCGCGAGCAGCCGTTCCCGCCGGGGGTGGGCGGCCACCAGGACGGCCAGTTCGCTGACCAGCTCGTGCGGGGCTCCCAGGCCGTGCGCCAGTTCGAGCTCCAGGCACTCCTCGTGCACGGCCAGGCGCTTCTCGTCCAGGGCGGCGGCCACGCGGCGCAGGAGTTGGCTGCCGACACCGGCGAGCGCGGGCCCGCGCCACAGCGACAGGGCGTTCCGCAGCTCACCCACGGCTCGCCGTGGCAACCCGTCCGCGACGGCCGCGTGGGCGGCACCCACGTGGGCCTCGAAGGAGTGCATGTCCAGCTCCCCGTCGGCCACCCGCAGCCGGTAGCCGGGGGCGCAGGTGTCGACGAGGTCGCGCCCGCCGGAGAGCTGCCGCCGCAGCGAGGAGATGCAGATGTGGATCTGGCTGCGGCTGGTCGCCGGGGGCGTCTCGTTCCACACGCCGTCGACGAGCCGGTCGATGGGCACGATCCGGTTGGCCTCCACCAGGAGCAGCGCCAGCACCGTCATCTGGCGCGCGCCGCTGATCTCCAGCACGGCTCCGTCGCGCCGCGCTTCGAGGGGACCGAAGATCCGGTACTCCATGCCCCGGTCCAGGATCCTCGGCGATCCGGTGGCGGGCGCGGGGATCACCGGCCAGTCGCCCGTGAGCCCCGGTGCCGTGCGGGTCCACGCGTCGAGCCGATCGATCACCACGCGGGCCACCGGCCCAGTGACGACCCGGCAGTCCCGACGATCCGCGTTCTCGACACACCGCACTCCTCGACCACTTCGGCTCTACGAACCAGCCCCCCGTCGGTATCGAAAATGCCAATGGCGATATGAGGCGAACTTATGACCACTGGTGAACGTCGATAAATTCGTCGGGTTCCTACGCCGAACGCCACAGCCACTGGGCCGAATCCGTCGGAAAGCAGCATGCCGACCACCTTGTTCCTCTTCCCGGTCCGCCACGGGAAGAGACCGTTTCGCAGGGAGATCGAGACTCGATGCAGGTCAGGACAATTTAGTTCGGAAAGTGAACTATCGGAGAACCTAGCACGGCCGTCAACGACGGGTGAATGCTCCAACCCAGTGAACCGACCACCGCGCACTCCGGATGACACGACTATGTTCGAAGTGACCGGACCGCACCTCCGCCCGTGCGACTCCGGCAGGTCAGCCATACCTTGATGATCACATTCGGAAAAGTGCTCGGTTAACCGTGAATACGCACTGACAGTGACGAAGAATGATTGCCCTGCGCAACCGCCCGCCTAACAGGGGTCAGGCCGGAACAACCGGACCCCTATTACCAGAAAAGGAGCCCCTTAAACACGATGACTCCACGCACTATGCCGGGCCGGCG
>DATMCA010000269.1:0-2530 GCA_035559015.1 Umezawaea sp.
CAGCCACCTGGCGATCACCCACGTCACCGCTGACGGCCAGGACGAGCGCCTGTCCGAGGTGACGGACCTGATCGAGGAGAGCCGCAGCGCCGACCGGCTCACCGAACGCCCGCACGAGCGGGTGCGGGCGCTGTTCGGCGACTTCGAGCTGGTCGAGCCCGGCCTGGTCGGCTGCGCGGCGTGGCGGCCCACCGGGCGGGGCGACATCTCCGACACCGCGGAGATGAACACGGTGATCTACGGCGGTGTCGCCCGGAAACCCTGACGCGGCACCGCGCCCCGTCGAGGACGGTGGTCGTCGAACCGAATTCCGCGACCGCGGGCGAGCCCACGCCGAACTCCGGCGGGTGAGCCACCGCACTACCAGAACGAAGCAGGTCTGATCCGATGTCGTCGCCAGGTTCCGCCCCCGATCCCCGGTCGGCCTCCCCGGACGGTTCGCGCCCGCGGGAACTGCTCGCCCGCAAGTGGGGCTACCTGCTGAGCGGCGCCGAGATGATCCCGTTGACGGCCCTGGACCTGGAGCGGGAACTGCGCGGCGGGCTCGACGCCCTGTGCTCGATCCTGACCCGCGACCCGCTGGACCTGGCGGCGGTCGAGCGGGTCGGCGGGCACGTCGTCTCGTTGGGGCACATCGGCGAGGACGGCCTGCGCTGCACCGCCGAGGTCCTGGCGGGCGGGCTCCCGACGCTGCCGGAACTCCAGCCCGCGGGCGAGTACGCCGACCGGATCTCGCGCGCGATCGGCGCGCTGGCCACCGGTTTCCTGGTCGCGAACCGGCGATCGGTGCTGGAGCAGCAGGAACGGATGCAGCTGTCGCTGCTCAAGGCCGTGCGCGACGCCAAGTGGAACCTCAAGGAGAGCCAGGCGCGGTTCGACGAGGTGGTCACGTCGTCCTCCAGCGGCATCGTGATCGCCGGGGTGGACGGGAGTCTCATCCGGGTCAACAGCGCGATCTGCGACATCCTCGACCTCACCGCGGACGAACTGGTCGACCGGACCCTGTTCGACCTCATCGACCCCGACACCGTCGGGAAGCTGCGCGCCGCGATGCTGGCCGTGGTGGAGGGCAGGCAGGACCGGGTCCGGCAGTCGCAGCGGTTGGTGCGCAGCAACGGCGACGTCGCCCGGATCTCGCTCACCGCGTCGCTGCTGCGCGACGCCGACGGCGAACCGGGCCACTTCGTCGTGGTAGTCGAGGACGGCACCGAACTGGTGCTGCTCCAGAGCGAGCTGAACCGGCAGGCGCTGAACGACGTGCTCACCGGCCTGCCGAACCGGCAGTTCTTCAGCAGCTACCTGGAGGGCGCGGTGCGCCGCGCCGACCCGGCGCACGGCGTGACGCTGCTGCACCTGGACCTCGACGCGTTCGGCATGGTGTGCGACAGCCTCGGCTGGCGCACCGGCGACCGGCTGTTGCAGCACGTGGCGCAGCGGCTGAAGTCGTTGCTGGCGCTGGAGAAGGCGATGGTCGCCCGGTTCGACGGCGACGAGTTCGGCATCCTCGTGGAGAACACGGCGGCCACCCCGGACATCGCCACCATCGTCGCGGCCGTCAACCGGGAGTTGGCCGAGCCCGTGTACGTCGACGGGCACGGCCTGGCGCTGTCGGCGTCGATCGGCGTGGCACGGGGCGTCGCGCGCGGCCTGGACCACGTCGAGCTGCTGCGGGCGGCGGACCAGGCGCTGCGGCGCGCCAAGGCGGCGCGGCGCGGGCAGTGGGTGCTGTTCGACCCCAACCAGGACACGGCGGACCGGTCGACGCACGCGCTGGCCGTCGGCATGCCGGGCGCGTGGGAGCAGGGCGAGTTCGCCGTCCGCTACCGGCCCGTGGTGCGGCTGTCGGACGGCGGTGTCGAGGGCGCGGAGGCCGTGCTGCTGTGGGAACGACCGGAGCACCCCGTCGCGCACGAGCGGTGCGTGGAACTGGCCGAGATGACGGGCCTCATCCTGCCGTTGGGCGAGTGGCTGCTCGGGACCGCCGCCGGCCAGGTCCGGTGGTGGGGTCAGGGGAGCGGTCCCGCGCCGGGGCTGACCGTCGCCGTGACCGCGCACCAGGCGTCCGACGCGGACCTGGTGTCGCGGGTGGTGCGGGTGCTGGACAACACCGGTCTGCGGGCGAGCCGGCTGGTGGTCGGCGTTCCGGTGGGCGTGGTGGCGGTGCCCGAGGCGGCGGACAACCTCGGCGTGCTGGCCGAGATGGGCGTGCGGACGGCGTTGGAGGACTTCGGCCTGGGCCCGGACGACCTGGCCGCCGCGCAGGACTTCGGCGTCCGCTCGGTCCGGGTGTCCAAGCGCCTGGTGGACCTGCGGACCGGGAAGGGCGTGGGGTGCGCGAGCGCCCTGATCCCGGTGCTGCACGACACCGGTGTCGTGATCGTCGTCGACGGCGTCACCACGGAGGAGCAGGCGACCTGGTGGCGCGACGCCGGCGCGGACCTCGCCACCGGACCCCACTTCGGGCCCGCCCAGCCCGCCGCGGTCTTCTACGAGGGCTTCCAGGTGCGCCTCTAGTCGAGCTCTAGTCGAG
>DATMCA010000270.1:0-6430 GCA_035559015.1 Umezawaea sp.
GGTCAGCATCGGCAGCGTGTCGTCCTTGCCCGCCGCGACGGCGACCTGGGCGACGGCCTCGCTGAAGACCTCACCGGCCAGCTCGCCCGCCAGCTGCGGCATGTTCGGCAGCGCGGGGTAGTCCTCGACCGGCATCGTCGGGAGGCTGAACTTGGCACTGCCGCAGGTGATCGTCATCCGGGAGCCGTCGACGGAGATCTCGACCGGGTGGTTCGGCAGCGCCTTGGTGATGTCCGCGAGGAGACGACCGGAGACGAGCGTCTTGCCGCCGTCCGCGATCGTGGCGGGGACGCCGACCGTCGCCGAGACCTCGTAGTCGAAGCCGGAGACGGTGAGCGAGTCGCCCGGCGCGCCGTCCGGGGAACCGGCGTCGAGCATGACTCCACCGAGCACCGGAACGGGCGGCCTGGACGGCAGGCTGCGCGCGACCCAGGCGACGGCGTCGGCCAGGCCGTCGCGCTCGACGCGGATCTTCATGAGCGTCCTTCCTCAAGTCGGCGTGACCGACCGGGGGGACGGTCGGTCCAACGTGGCGAAGCGTTGTGAGCTGTGGGGGGTGAACCGCTGGGAAGCGGACCGCGTTCGCCTCAGGTGGGTCGAGCTCGGGCTCCAACCTCCTGGCGTGGTTGCTCCACCGTAGAGCGTCCGGAGCCCTCACGTCATCTCGGGGCGGGGAGCGCGGGAGGGCCGTCCGAGCGCTTGTCCCCGGGTTCCGCCACCCCCTGTTTTTCTTTTGTTCTTCTCTTCAAGAGAGAACAACAGCAGTAACAGTAAGGGTTGTGGATTGTGTGGACAACGCATGTCCTCGCAGGTCAGAGCCCCTTCAAACCTGTGGGCAACTGGGGGGTCCCACCCGGGGACAACTCGGCGCCCCCGGGGACAACTCCGGGACTGCTCCGTTTGGTCCACAGGTGGAGCGACTTGTCCCCGGGTGCATCCCCGGGTGTGGGTGCAGTTGTACCCGGGTGCTGCACAGGGTTCGAGGCCGAAAACTCCCCCGTTCGGACAACATTTCTGAGGTTGTACACAGGCTGTGGCCAGTGGTCCACGAGAAAAGTGGCGACGCCGCGCCGGCGTTCCCACCCCCGCGCGGCGCTCGGCCCGCCCGTTCTCGAGGGTCCTGAGTCGCGGCGCGGGGGCACTGAGAAAAGTTCGGCGGGGGCGCGCGGGCACCGTTCGAGCGGTGCCGGGTTTCTGGTCGGGCGCTCGCCGCGAGTCGGGGGCGTCGTCGGAAAGGACGCCGCGCGCGACCGGGAGGGCGGGGCAAGGGTCCCACGGAACGAAGCGGGCGGGACCACCTCCGTGAGGTGATCCCGCCCGCTTCGTCGGTCGTCGGTACTAGACGGTGTGCCGGGAGCGCTGCTTGATCCGGGAGGTGAGCTCCTGGACCTGGTCGTAGATCCGGCGGCGCTCGGCCATCTCCTTGCGGATCTTCTTGTCCGCGTGCATCACGGTCGTGTGGTCGCGGCCGCCGAACGTCTGGCCGATCTTCGGCAGCGACAGGTCGGTCAGCTCGCGGCACAGGTACATGGAGATCTGCCGGGCGTTCGCAAGCGCTTTCGTCTTGCCCTTGCCGCACAGGTCGTCGATCGTCACGCCGAAGTACTCCGCCGTGACGGCCATGATCGTCGGCGCGGTCACCTCGGGCGCGTGCGAGTCCGGGATCAGGTCCCGCAGGACGATCTCGGCGAGCTGCACGTCGACCGGCTGCCGGTTCAGCGACGCGAACGCCGTCACCCGGATCAGCGCGCCTTCGAGCTCGCGGATGTTCCGCTCGATCCGGGCCGCGATGAACTCCAGCACCTCGGCGGGCGCCGCCAACCGGTCCTGCGCCGCCTTCTTGCGGAGGATCGCGATCCGCGTCTCCAGCTCGGGCGGCTGGATGTCCGTGATCAGACCCCACTCGAACCGCGTCCGCAGCCGGTCCTCCAGGGTCTCCAGCCGCTTGGGCGGCCGGTCGGAGGACACGACGATCTGCTTGTTCGAGTTGTGCAGCGTGTTGAAGGTGTGGAAGAACTCCTCCTGCGTGCCCTCCTTGCCCTCCAGGAACTGGATGTCGTCGACGAGGAGCACGTCGATGTCCCGGTAGCGGCGCTGGAACGCGACCTTGCGGTCGTCGCGCAGGGAGTTGATGAAGTCGTTGGTGAACTCCTCGGTCGACACGTACCGCACGCGCATCCCGGGGAACAGGCGCTGCGCGTAGTGGCCGACCGCGTGGAGCAGGTGCGTCTTGCCGAGCCCGGACTCGCCCCAGATGAAGAGCGGGTTGTACGCACGGGCGGGCGCCTCGGCCACCGCGACCGCGGCCGCGTGGGCGAACCGGTTCGAGGCGCCGATGACGAACGTGTCGAAGTTGTACTTCTCGTTCAGCCGGGTCTGCGACGTCGGCGGGTTCGCGGGCCGGGTGAACGGCGTGCCGCTGACGGGGGCGCTGCCGCTGAACGTCGGCCAGATCTCGTGGACGGTCGCGAGCGCCTCGCGTGCCTCGCGCTCCTCGTCGACCTCGTCGCTGTCCGACTCGGCGTCGCCGTCCTCGCCGTTCGGCATGCCCGGCATCGACAGCTGCTGCTGCCCCGGACCCGACACGGGCTGGCCGGGCATCTGACCGGCCAGGTGGCTCGGCATCTGACCGGGCATCGACTGGTCGAGCAGACCGATCGGCTGGCTGATCCCGTTGCCGCCGGGAACGCCGTGCGCGACCGGGATGGGAGTCGTCGGTGTGTTCACCGGTTCGGGTGAGTCGACCTTCACGGCCAGCGACACGGCCCGGCCGAGGCGGCGGGACAGCGCGGCGGTGATGGGTTCGCGCAGCGCGCGCTCGATCGCTTCCTTGGCGAAGTCGCTCGGCGCGGCCAGCAGCGCGGTTCCGTCGAGCAGACCGATCGGCCTGGTCACCCGCATCCAAGCTCGCTGCTGCGGGGACAGGGTGCTGGCGGCCAGTTCCGCGACCACCTGCTCCCACACGAGACCGAGATCGGTCTGGTGGTTGGACACCTGCGCGCTCCCCTCCCCTCGACGTGCTCCCCCCGTGGAGCTACCCGCTTCACGGTGTGGACTCGGAGAATAGAGGCATCCACAGAGTTATCCACAACTGTGCACGAAGGTGCGTCGGGACGCGGCGGATCCCGACGGCGATTCAGTGCACCGTGCGGGGCAGTTTCGGCGTCATCCAGGTGCGCCTCGAAATCCGCGGAGGGTGCACGCTAACAAGGCTCGCGCCGTGCCACAAGGTGGTGTGCCGGGCAAGCACCCGTGCGTCGCCGGCGTGTCGCGGGGCGTGTTCAGCACCACCCCGATTTGAGAACAGGCCCCCCGCCTGCGTACCCTCGGTTAAGTCTCCCGCGAGCGACGGGTGCGTTTGGCGCGCTCTTGCCGCGACCGTCCAGCCCAGGTGCCGGACGGCGCCGGATTGTTGATCGGCTGGGGACACCCACAGACCTGCTTGGTAGTCAGCACCGGGAGATCCAGCCGTGAGCAAGGGTAAGCGCACCTTCCAGCCCAACAACCGCCGCCGCGCCAAGACGCACGGCTTCCGGCTGCGCATGCGCACCCGCGCCGGCCGGGCCATCCTCGCCGCGCGGCGCACCAAGGGCCGCGACCGCCTGTCCGCCTGATAACAGCAGCGCCGTGCTTCCCGCGGCCGCCCGGCTGACCCGCAGCCAGGACTTCGGCCTGGTGGTTCGCCGAGGCCGCCGTGCAGGACGGCCCCGGCTGGTCGTGCACGCCCTGGTGCAGTCGTCAGGGCGGCAGACGTCTACTGAATCCTCGGCGCGGCCCACCTTGGACATGTCCAAGGTGGGCTTCGTCGTGAGCAAGGCCGTGGGCAACTCGGTGGTCCGCCACCGGGTGAGCCGCAAACTGCGCCACGTCGTCCGCGACAGGTTGGAGCGGTTGCCCGCGGGCACCTCGCTCGTCGTGCGCGCGCTGCCCGCCTCAGCCGAGGCGTCCAGCGCCGAGCTCGCGGCCGACTTCGACGCCGCCCTGCGCAGGCTGTTGCGATGACCACCACACGGTCCAGTCCACTGGCTCGGGTGCTCATCCTGCCGGTGCGGCTCTACCAGCGGTTCATCTCGCCGTTCCTACCGCCGAGTTGCCGCTTCTACCCGAGTTGCAGTGCCTACGCGGTCGAAGCTCTCACCGTCCACGGTGCGCTGCGCGGCACCTGGCTGACCGTTCGCCGGCTGGCCCGCTGCGGACCCTGGCACCCTGGAGGCCTGGACCCCGTTCCACCGAGGAGACCTCGCCAGGAACAGGTCCCCGACACATCCGCCGAGGAGTAGCTCAGTGCTCAACTTCATCTACTACCCGGTGTCCTTCATCCTCTGGTGTTGGCACTGGGTTTTCGGCCACGTCCTCGGCGAATCCAGCGGACTCGCGTGGGCTCTGTCAGTGGTCTTCCTGGTCTTCACCCTTCGAGCGCTGCTGTTCAAGCCGTTCGTCGGTCAGGTGCGCTCCATGCGGAAGATGCAGGAGTTCGCACCGGAGATGCAGAAGATCAAGAAGAAGTACCCCAACGACCGCCAGCGCCAGGCGGCCGAGATGCAGAAGCTCCAGTCCGAGCACGGGGTCAACCCGCTCGGCGGCTGCCTCCCCATGCTGGTCCAGATCCCGGTGTTCATCGGTCTGTTCCACGTGCTGCGCTCGTTCAAGCCCGGCTGGGGCGAGGTCTACTTCTTCGACGCCAAGGGCGTCGAGTCGTTCGTCCAGGCGAAGCTCTTCGGCGCGAACCTGTCGACGTTCATCACGATGCCCGCCGAGCAGCTCGGTGCGTTCAGCACGGAGCGCAGCGCGGTCATCATCGTCGCGATCCCGCTGATGATCATCGCCAGCATCGCGACCCACTTCACCGCGCGCCACTCGGTCGCCAGGCAGACGCAGTCGGCGATCGACAACCCGCAGACCGCCATCATGAACAAGCTGACGCTGTACATCTTCCCGCTGGGTGTCCTCGTCGGTGGTCTCTTCTTCCCCATCGCGATCCTGCTCTACTGGCTGAGCAACAACGGCTGGACGCTCGCGCAGCAGCACTTCGTGTACCGGCGCATCGACCGCGAGGAAGAAGCGAAGAAGACCGAGGCGATCAGCCAGCGCAAGGAACTCGCGCCCAAGCCCGGCGTGAAGCCGAACGCCCCGCGCGCGGGCCAGAAGCCCGCCCCCGGCGTTCGCACCGGGAACGCGCGGGCCATGGGCACCGCCAAGGGCAAACGACCCGCCGCGCCCGCCCAGGCCGCCCAGGACAAGGCGCCCACCGCGGCCGACCTCACCCCTGAGAGCAACGGCAGCAGCGCGTCGACCAACACCGAGATCCCCGGCCTGATCACAGGCCGATCCCCTGGCAAGAAGCAGGGCAACAAGAAGCGTCGTTGACCGGGCGCTTGCCCTGGAGAGGAGACATCGTGTCGGAGACGTTGCAGGCGGCCGAGGTGGACGCGGCGGAGGACACCGTCGAGGCGGAGCCGAAGACGCGTGGCAGTTCGGAAGACCTGCTCGTCCAGGAGGGCGACATCGCGGGCGACTACCTGGAGCGCCTGCTCGACCTGCTCGACTACGACGGCGACATCGACCTGGACGTCGAAGCCGGTCGGGCGATCGTCAGCATCGACGGCGGCGAGGACCTGGAGAAGCTCGTCGGCACCCGCGGCACCGTGCTCGAGTCGCTGCAGGAGTTGACTCGGCTCGCGGTGCAGCAGGAGACCGGCGTGCGCAGCAGGCTCATGCTGGACGTCGCGGGCTGGCGCGCGGGCCGTCGGGCCGAACTGGCCGAACTCGGCCGCACCACCGCCGAGAAGGTCCTGTCGTCAGGCGAACGCATCCGCCTGCACCCGATGACCCCGTTCGAGCGCAAGGTCGTCCACGACGCCGTGGCCGCCGTCTCGGGCGTGCACAGCGAAAGCGAAGGCGAAGAACCCCAACGCCGAGTAGTGATCCTGCCGCAGGCCTAGCTCCAACGCACACCTCAGCGCGGCCCGCTCCCCAGTGGAGCGGGCCGCGCTTTTTCTATGCCAAGTTTCACGTGAAACATCACCCCCACACGCCCAACGAGCCCCCCTCGCCCTCCAACATCTCCCTCGCCTTCTCCCCTCTCCCTCTTCCCTCGCCTTCTCCCCTGAGCTGCCCCGCCCCAGCCACCCGCAGCCCGCTCCACTCCTCCAGCCTGACCACCGCGCCCCTTCGCCCCTCCAGCACCCGCCCACCCCCGCACCCACAACCACCGATCCAACGCCTCACCGCCCAACCGAGCCCACCGCACGAACCACTCCATCACCGCCCCGGATTCCGCTCCTCCACCCCAGCCTCCCGGCACCCCACCCTCACCAGCCCCTCACGCTCCCGATCAACGCTCCCCACACCAAGACGCCATCCACCAACCGCCCAGTCCCACCACAGGGCCCCTCCCCGCCTCGATCCTGACCGCCCCCGCCCCCCGCAA
>DATMCA010000271.1:0-4359 GCA_035559015.1 Umezawaea sp.
CAGCCACCGGTCGACCGCCGGCAGTTCGGCGGCGCCGAGTTCGACGAACACGTCGGCCGCGGTGCACAGGTGGCCGGGCGCGGCTCCGGCACGCGTCACCCGGCTGATCCGCCTCGCCAGGGCGAAGGCCTCGGGGAGCGCCGCTGCCGGACCGGTGGCCGTACCCGCGGCGAAGGGCCGCTCGACGATCCTGCCGAAATCCGCGATCAGCTCGGCGGCCGTCGGGTGCCGCTCGGCCGGGACCAGCGCCACGAACTCGTCCCGTCCGCACCAGGTGGCCGGGACGCCGTACCGGTGCCAGGCGGCGCGGACGACCTCGGTCGACGTCTCGTCGTCCACGTCCGGGGTTTGGGCGACGATCACCTGGTAGGAGTCGGGCACGTCGATGCCCAGGTCCCGGCCGTTGGCGAGGGCGGCCTGCTCGCCCGCGAGCACCATCTCGGCGAACTGCCGCACCTGGGCGAGAACGGGCAGGAAGTGCTTCTGCCCCTTCAGGAAACCCAGCGTGTACGCCTGCTGCGCGGCCGCTCCCTGCGGTCCCAGCCAGCCGAGCATCCGCATGGTCACGGGGAGGTCGTCGGGGCCGGACGCCTCCTGGATCTCGTTGAGGGTGGCGCTCGCGTGCAGCGTGAGCAGGCGGCGCAGGACCGTTCGGGACATGCCGGTCTCACCACGTCGCTCGCCGGTGGCCGCGACCACCGCGAGGTCGTCATCGGTTAACGGCTCGTCGCCCGCGACGAGGTCGATGGTGCGACGCCGGATGAACACCGCGAAGTCGAGCATGTCCGCGTACTCGTGCGGGTCCCCGGCCGCGGCGGCGTACTCCGGGAGGTCGTTCGCGCAGACCTCGACGACGCGTTTGGCATTGGCGGGCACCTGCCTCCCCAGCAGGCCGAGAAGATCGCTCACAGCTCCTCCTTCAGCCGCGGGCGAGGACGCGGGTCACGGTGGTGCTCAGGACCCGGACGCCCCGCACCGAGGCCGGGTCCAGCCCGGTGAGGTCGTGGACGCGCCGCAGCCGGTACTCCAGCGTCCGGGGGTGGAGGCCCAACTCCGCGGCCGTCCGCTTCCTGACCATGTCGTTGCGGTAGAAGGCGTCGAGCGTCGCCACCAGGTCCGGACCGGCGGCGAGCCGGTCCGCCACCTCGCGGAGCCACCGGTCGACCGGTGGGATGCGCGCGGCGCCGATCTCGGCGAACAGATCGGTCAGGTGGTGCACGGCGCTCGGCACCGACCGGACAGGTGCGGCCCGGCTGACCTGCCGTGCCAGCGCGAACGCCTCGGCCAGCCGGCCGGTCCGGCCTCGCGCGGCACCGACCGCGCACGGGAGTCCCACGCGGTCACCGAAGTCCCGGACGACACCGGTGTCGCGGGATCCGCTGTCCGGTACCAGCGCGACGAACTCACCGGGATCCTCCCAGCGGACCGGGAGCCAATGGCGTTCCAGCAGGTCTTCGAGGACGTCCGGGCTGTTCGCGTGTCCCGCGGGTATCCGCACGACCGTCACGACCCAGCGGTCCCGCACGTCCATCGCCAGGCTCATGGCCATGTCGGCGGCCACCGGATCGTCGGTGAGCAGCATCTCCGCGAGCATCCGGACGCGGTCGACGACGGGCAGCACCGCTTCCTGGCCGGCGAGGAATCCCCGCGTGTAGGCGGTTTGCGCGGCCAGTCCCTGCGGTGGCAGCCAGGCGAGCGCGTGCATGACGTCGTCGAGGTCGTGCGGGTCGGCGGCCTCGTGCACCTCCTTCAACGTGAGCGAGGTGTGCAGCAGCAGGACGTGGCGCTGGGAGGCCAGCGAGAGCCCGCTCTCGGCACGAGAACGTCCGGCCGACGCGAGGAAGGCCAGGTCGTCGTCGGTGAAGGGCTCGTTCTCGGTCGCCAGGGCCACCGTCCGCTTCCGCAGCAGCACGGCGAAGTCCAATATCGCGGCACGGGCCCTCGAATCGTCCGCGATCCTCCGGAAATCGGGGAGTTCCCGTGTGTAGACGTCGACGGCACGTCTGCTGTTCGCGTCCACACGATCTCGCCACAGGGTGAAGAGATTGCCCATGCCGTCCCCTCTTGGCCAACGGTTCGCCCAGAAGGACATGGTGCTGGGCGAGCAGCGCGGGGAGTACCGCCAGCGGGTCGTCTTCGGAGGGTGGTCAAGAACTGCGTCAGGAGTGCTCCCCGGAGACGTGGTCGTGCTCCGGCAGCGGGCCCACGGGGGTGAGAGCGGGGCGTTTCGCGGTGCGCCCGTCCCCGGACGATCGGCCGAAAGCCCGTCGGACGAGCCACGGCCCGACGAAGCCCGTCGCCCAGCGCAGTTCGGTTCCGGCGCGCTGCCAGGTCGTGGGTCGCCGCTGCGGGGCAAGGGGACTGGCCCACGCGGTGTCGCTGCCCGGCAGGTCCAGCGCGTGGGCGACGGCGGCGGTGAGCACGGAGTGGCCGAGCGCGTTGAGGTGCAGCCGGTCCGCGCTCCACAGCCGCGGGTCCGTGCAGACCGGGTGCGCGGCGAGGTCCACCACGGTGGCGCCGTGCCGTTCGGCCGCATCCGCGACGCGGGCGTTGAGCTCCCGGGTCCGCCTCGTGAGCCAGAGCGCCGCGGGCACCAACAGGCCGGGGTCGGGAAACCGGAAGGTGACGACGTGGGCGCCCTGGTCGGTCAGCGCCTGGAACACGCCCTCGTGGTGGGTCACCACGGCGGCGGCGTCGAACCGGGGCCGGAGCAGGTCGTTCATCCCGATCATCACCGTGGCCAGGTCGGGGCGCAGGTCGAGCGCCGCGGGGAGCTGCTCGGCGCGCACCTGGTGGGCGGTTCGCCCTCGCACCGCGAGGTTGGCGTAGCGCACCCGCGGGTCCGCGGCGGCGAGCTGTTCGGCGAGGCGGTCCGCCCACCCGCGGTAGCCGCGGACGTCGTCGCCGTCGTTCATGCCCTCGGTCTGGCTGTCCCCGAGCGCCACGTAGCGCAGGTAGGCGTGTGTCATCGCTTGCTCCGTCCCGGAGTGGAGGTGGTGCGACGACCGAGACTTCCAGACGCCCGCACCCGCTCCACCAGGAGCACGCCGAAGACCGGCGTCCCGCCGCCTGCGCTTGCGGCGGGACACCGGTCACGGCGTGACGATCAGGAGGAGTGCGGGCAGGTGTCCCGGTACTCCGCGATCGTCAAGCTCGTCGACGGTGCCGGGCAGAGGAACTGCTCGTACCTGGTGTCGTTGTCGATGAAGCGCTTGAGCCACGAGATGCTGTACTTCGCGATCGTCGTGTTCGACGAGTTCGGTGTGAAGTGCGTGGCACCGCGCAGTTCCAGGTAAGCCTTGTCCAAAGTGGACGGAAGGCTGTTGTAGAACGGCGACGAGTGCGTGGCCACCGGGGCGATGGTGTCGCCGTCGGCGCCGATCACCATGGTGGGCACGCGGACCTCGCCCCACGTCTTGTCGGTGTGCCAGCCGGTCAACGGGATCGCCGCCTGGAGAGCGGGGCGGTCGGCGGCGGCGCGCAGGGTGCCGCCACCGCCCATCGAGTGCCCCATGACGCCGAGCCGGGTGCTGTCGATCCTGGTGCGGACCGTGCTGCGCTGGGTCAGGTAGTCCAGCGCCGCCAGCAGTTGTGAGGCCCGGCTGTCCGGCTGGTCGAGCGTGGTGTTGGTGTCGATGGTGAACACCACGAAGCCCTGCGAGGCGATTCGCGGGCCCAGCCACGAGATCGAGGACTGGGTGCCGGTGTAGCCGGGGGAGATCGCGATGGCCCCGAACGTGCCGGAGGCCGTGCTGGTCGGGTAGTAGATGGTGCCACCGCCGAAACCGGTGACGGACAACGAGGACACCGTGGTCGTCGAGGTCGCGAACGAGCCGCGGGACGCCTCGATGCTGGAGTTCGTCGGTGCGGGGCCGCGTTCGTAGGGGTTTTCCGCGGCACTGGCAGGGGAGGCCGTGACCGCGGCGCCGAGGAGCGCCGCCGCCAGGGTCACCGTCGTGAAAACGCTGCGAAGCTGCACGTCGTTGTACACCCCGAATCGTTTTGGAGGGATTCCGCCGGTGACCTCCCGTGTTCGAGCGGTCACCGGCTAGCACCATCCTGCGGTTCGGGCCACCCGTCGCGCATCGGTGTGACCACTAGTGCCGTGGCCCGTGAGCGGAGGTGCGCGGCCCGGTTGTCGACGGGTTGTGGACGGTTTGTCGACGCCCCGTGCGAACGTTCGTCGGGTACCAGCGGTTCGAGAAGTGGGCGATGACGAACGAGCCCACCTTGGGGGACTTCTCGGACGGGGGGTCGGCGACGGGTTTCCGCTGTGCGCTTGGGAAGCGTCGGGGAAACCATCCGACCGGCCGGGTGCGGCGGTCGGTTCGACAGGCGGAACTCGGAGGTGGGGAATGG
>DATMCA010000272.1:0-2942 GCA_035559015.1 Umezawaea sp.
CGCCGTGCGCCCATCCCCGCAGGTGGGAGGCACCGGAACGTCCCGCCGTCCCGATCCTGCCAACGAGCACGTCCTTTCCCGTCGCGCGCTGCCAACGTGACCGGCGTCGGGCGGTCCGCCGCGCGCAATCCCCGAAAGGACGACGATGACCTCCGAGATCTCCCCGAACCGCCGTGCCGTGCTGCGCGGCGCCCTGGTCGCGGGCGTGGGTGTGGTGCTCGGCCCGCTGGCGCTCGCCGGTGTCGCCGAGGCGTACCCGTGGTCGCGCACGCTGACGCAGGGCGCGACCGGGGCCGACGTGACCGAGTTGCAGATCAGGGTCGCCGGGTGGGCGGCGGACAGCGCGAGTCACAGCAGGGTGGCGGTCGACGGGGAGTTCGGGCCCGGCACCGCTGCCGCCGTGCGCCGCTTCCAGGCGGCCTACGGGCTCAGCGCCGACGGCAGCGTCGGTCCCTCGACCTGGACGAAGCTCAACGCCCTGGAGCAGTCCGACGGGTCGACGGCGCACTTCAACTGGAGCGAGTTCACCGACCGGGTGAGCGGCACCTTCTCCGGCGGCAAGCTGAGCGCGGCCGCGACCAAGGAGAACGCCCGCCGCGCGATGTACAAGCTGGAGGCCCTGCGCAAGAAGCTGGGCGACAAGGCGATCACGGTCAACTCCGGGTTCCGCAGCATCCAGCACAACGCGGACGTCGGCGGCGCGTCCGACAGCATGCACCTCTACGGCACCGCGGCGGACCTGAACGTGCCCGGCGTGGCCAACCGGACCGTCTACCAGAAGGCGGAGACCTGCGGGTTCTCCGGTCTGGAGCGCTACACCGTCGACCACCAGCACGTCGACAGCCGGGCCGACCTCGGCCGGGCGTGGTGGTGGGAGAGCGGCACCATCTAGGTGACGCTCCGGGGGAGCCGACGGCCGGCGGCTCCCCCACCCTCAGCCCCACCCTCAGCTGGTCGCGGTCGGCTGGGCCGCCGCGCAGGACGGCCAGTCGTGGAAGTCGTGGCGGACGGCCCAGAGCCGGTGCGCCGCCTCGATGTTCCAGGCCGGGTCGAACGCCCGCAGCGCGGTGCCGTCGAGGTCGCGCAGGCGGGCGTCGGAGATCTGGAACACGCCCCAGTTGCGGCTGCCGTTGGTGTTGGGCAGCACCCACAGCGGGTCGAGGAACGACGAGCAGCGGGCGATCGAGACCGCGGTGTCCGGCGCTTCGACGAACACCTCGCGGATCCGGCGCTCCACCTCCGCGGGCGACCAGGTCCGCATGGTCGTCCGCTGCGCGTAGAGCGCGTCCTTGGTGGGCACGTCGACCACGCCCTTGGCGGGCAGGCCGGCCAGCACCTGGAACGCGGTCAGCCTGCGGAGGGTCTCCGGCCCGAAGCTCCCGTCGACGGTGAGCCTCCCGTCCACCCGCGCCAGGAGGTTCTGCACCTCGGCCACGCACTCGTCGCGCTGCCCCATGGCCACCGACGGGCACGCCGGGGAGTACAGCAGCCGACCGTCGCCATCGGCGGACGACTCGGCGGGCCGGTCCGCGGCCATCCACACGAGCGCGCCCACCAGCGCCGTGACGACCGCGACGAACACCGCGGACCGCGAGGTCGGCAGCGCGAACACCAGCCGGCGCGGTGGTTCCGGCGCAACGGGGGCCTCCTCCGCCACGGTGTCCCGGTCCGCGTCCGCCAGGGCCCAGAGCTGGTGCAGCTCGCGCAGTTCCTCCGCGCTGGCGCCGCACGCCTTCGCGAAGCTGTGCACCACGCGGTAGTCCACGGGCACGCTGAGACCGGAGCAGTAGCGGTGCAGGCTCGACCCGCTGGTCCCCACCTGCTTGCCGAGCCGGTCGAAGCCGCGTCCGCTGCGGGCCTTCAGCATCCGGAGGTACGCGGCGAACTTGTCGGTTTGCGCGGAGGCGATCACGAACCCCACCCTCGGTCAGCCGCTGATGACGGGGGGCGAAGCTAGCACCGGCCCCCGGCCCGGCGTGAGGACTTTCGCCCAGGACGACAAGAGCCCGGTCTCACCCGCCGTGGAGTTCCGCGAAGTCCGGTGCCCGGACGTCCCGAACGGGAACGCCGCCGCGGGACGCACCGGTCGTCACCAGGCCGGCCCCGCCGGGCCCGGCCTCGGCCCCGTCGGTGTCGATCACCGCCAGGGCCAGGGTGTTCACGCCGTGCTCGTGCAGCAGCCCGGCGGGCAGCACGAAGTCCCGCTGCGCGGCGAGGTCGCCGAGGTACTGGCCGACGTTCCAGCCGTTGAGGAAGACCAGCACCCGCTGGTTCGGCGACCCGTCCTCGGCGAACCGCAGCGCGATCGGGACGTCGTGCCCCTTCGGCAGGTCGAGCCGGAACGTGGTTCGGTGCCAGGACACCCCCGGAGGGAGCAGCACGTCCGTGGGCGACCACGTCCGGTCCGGGTAGCCGGGCAGGTGCGTCCCCGTCCGCTCACCGTGCAGTCCGCCCGTGTTCAGCGGTCCGCGCGCCGGATCGGTCAGGTCCTCGCCGCCCTCCGCGCCCTGCACCCGCCACGAGAGGGGCGCGTCGGAGCCGACGAGCCGGGCACCGAAGAGTCCGCGCGGCTGCTTGAACCTCGTGTCGTCGGCGGTCCAGTCGTCGTTGTGGCCCATGTTCTCCACCAGCACCGAGATGGTGGCGGGTTTCCCCTGCTCGACCAGACCGGCCGGTATGGCGAAGTCGCCCGGCCCCGGATCGGGGTTCACCGGCTCGGAGTCGGCCTGCACTCCCCCGGCCGCCGATCCGAGGTACCGGCCGTTGACCCACACCAGGTAGATCCCGCGCCGCCCGGTGATGGCGTTCAACGAGATCGCGGTCTCCCCACCCGTCGGGGTGAAGTGGCCGCGGTACCAGACGTTCCCGTGGTGGAACCCGTAGTCGCCGCTGTAGAGCACGGGCAGCGTCTTGGGTTTGATCGGGCTCTCGGTGGTCGTCCT
>DATMCA010000273.1:0-2004 GCA_035559015.1 Umezawaea sp.
CTCGGTGCGACGCTTGGACAGCGCGGTCATCGCGCGCACCTCCTCCGGTTGCACGGAAGGTAGCAGATACATCGGTGTATCGGATGCATGAATGTATCGAGTGGGCGACACTGGGGGCATGAACGTGGTCGTCCTGTCCGACACGCACGCGCCCCGCTTCTGGAAGTCCTGCCCGCCCGCAGTCGCGGCACACCTGCGCGGGGCCGACCTGGTCCTGCACGCGGGGGACGTGTGCGTCGCGCCGGTGCTGGACGAACTGGCCGCGTACGCACCGGTGCACGTCGTGAAGGGCAACAACGACGGCCCGGACGTGGCCGCGTGGGGAGCGCCCGAGGCGCTGGAGCTGGAGGTCGAGGGGCTGCGGGTGGCGATGGTCCACGACAGCGGCCAGGCCACCGGCCGTCCCGCCCGGATGCGCCGCCGCTTCCCCGAAGCTGACGTGGTCGTCTTCGGCCACTCGCACATCCCGATGGACGTGACGGCCGACGGCGTCCGCATCTTCAACCCCGGCTCGCCGACCGACAGGCGGCGGCAGCCGCACGGGACCGTGGGGCTGTGGCGGGTCGAGGCCGGTCGGCTCCTGGAGGCCCGGATCGTGCCGGTCACTTGACCGCCGCGGTCAACCGGAGGTTGGTCGCGGTCACCACGTCGGTCAGCTCGCGGTACGGCTCGTCCCACGGGTCCTTGAGGCCGAAGCCCCGCTGGGGGTTCTCGACCCAGCCGCACCAGTGCCAGCCGAGGCACCACGGCAGGGCCGCGAACGCCTCCGCCAGCTCCACGTAGCCGCGGGCGCGGTCGGCCTGGTCGCGGGCCGAGCCGGTGCGGTGCGGGCTCAGGGCGGTGGGGCACCAGTTGCCGGTGTCGGCGATCAGCACCGGGCGCCCGGTGCGGGTGTGCCAGCGGTCGATCGTGTCGAGAGCGGTGGGCAGGTGGGTGGGGATCGTCTGCACCGACAGGACGTCCACGTGCGGCGCCATCGCGTCCAGGACCACGTCCGGGGCGCCTGCGGCCGTGCCGTAGCGGTCGCCCAGGACGAGGTGGTGGGGGTCGTGCCGGCGGATCGCCCCGGCGGCCACGCGGTAGTAGGCCTCGGCGATCTCGGCGAGCTGGTCCGGCGGGAAGCCGCGGCCCGACGGGTGGTCGGTCCAGCTCGGGCCGTCGACCAGGAAGTAGCCGAGCAGGTTCGGGTCGTCCGGGCGGCACGTGGTCCGGGCCAGGTGGTCGCACCACTCGGCGAACGCCGGGGTCCTCGGGTCGCGGTAGGTCGGGTGGCCGTTCCAGCGCTCGATCTCGTCGACGCGCAACGACAGCGTGTAGGGCACGCCCGCCGCGGCGAGGTCGTCCGCCGGCAGCCCCTCGGAATGGCCGAGGTCAACCGCGCCGGCGTGGGTGCCGAGACCGGTGCCGCTGACGTACTCCGAGGTCCAGCCCAGGGTGTTGAAGCCCCACGAGGTCAGGTCCGGCACCAGCCCCTCGGCGATCCACCGGCGTCGGGAGCCGCCGTAGCGCCGCGCGAAGACGTCCGCGTTGTGGGCCATGCGCAGGTTCGTGTCGTCGGCGTGGACGACCCCGATCGACAGGAACGGCAGCCCGTCCGGCGTGCGCAGCCGCCACCGGTCGGCGTGGTGGACCGTGAACGCGCCTGCCATGGGCCTGCCTCCTCGGGAGTAAGACGAGACGTCTCGTCTCGTTTATACTCCCGTCCATGACCGCCGATCCGGGACGTCGCAACCGGAGGTCGTGGCGCGCGACGCTCGACGCCGCCTTCGACCTGCTGGAGGAGGTGGGCTACGACGCGATCACCATGGGCGCCATCGCCGAGCGGGCGGGCGTGGGGCGGCAGACCCTCTACCGGTGGTGGCCCTCCAAGGGCGCCGTGGTGTTCGAGGCGTTCCTGGACAGGGTGACCACCGGGCCGTTCCGAGATCGGGAGCCGTTCCCGGAGGAGTTGCGGCGGTACGCGCACGGGTTCCGGAAGCTGTACGTGGACACCTCGGCGGGCCG
>DATMCA010000274.1:0-4262 GCA_035559015.1 Umezawaea sp.
CCGGCACCAACACCGACAACCCCCGCCCGGTCCCGACCCCGGCGGCCGTGGAGACCCCCGCGCCCGCCCCGGTCGAAGCGGCCCCCGCGGCCCCGGCCCAGCAGACGTGGACCGTCGACCCCGGCGACACCCTGTGGGCCATCGCCGAGAAGGTCTACGGCGACGGCAACCAGTTCCAGCGCATCGCCGACGCCAACGGCCTCGACAACCCGGACCTGATCCGCCCCGGCCAGGAACTCGTCATCCCGGCCTAGTCCCGTTGCCGGTGTGGAGCTTCCGCGAGCCGGAAGCTCCACACCGGACGGTCACCGCACCCGCTCGTCGAATCGTCTCCCGAAGCTCACCGAACGAACTCGTGAGCGCCTCGGCCACCCCACCTCCGCGCGCGTCGCGGGACAGGGCAACCACCTCAGCGGCTCGCACGTCTAGTCGGCATGACCTCGACTCCAGAAGGCCTTGCGCTTCCCGCTGATCCGGTCCGGGCGAACGCCTACGACCGCATCGCCGAGGGGTACACGGCCGAGAACGAGACCAGCCTCATGAACGCGTACTACGAGCGGCCCGCGGTGCTGGAGCTCGCCGGGAACGTGACCGGCCGGCGGATCCTCGACGCCGGCTGCGGCTCGGGGCCCCTGTTCGCCGCGCTGCGCGACCGGGGTGCGACCGTGACCGGCGTCGACGCGAGCGCCGGGATGCTGGAGATGGCCCGGCGGCGGCTGGGTGCCGACGCGGACCTGCGGGTCGTCGACCTGGCCGACCCGCTGCCCTTCCCCGACGACGCGTTCGACGACGTCGTCGCGTCCCTGGTGCTGCACTACCTGGAGGACTGGGGGCCGACGCTGGCCGAACTGCGCCGCGTGCTGACACCCGGCGGGCGGCTCATCGTCTCGGTCGAGCACCCCTTCGTCATCACGCTCATACAGCGCCTGGCCGGGGAAAAGCCCAATTACTTCCAGACCCGCAACCGGTCCGAGGAGTGGACCATGGGCGGGGAGACCGTCCGGCTGAGCTTCTGGGACCGCCCGCTGCACGCGATGACCGACGCCTTCACCGCGGCCGGTTTCCTCATCGACGTCATCAGCGAGCCACCACCCGCGCCCGACGCCCGCGACCGGTTCCCCGAGGATTTCCGCGAGATCACGGGCACGAGCTTCCTGGGCTTCCTGTTCTTCGTCCTGCGGGCAGGCTGACCACCGCGGCGTGGGCACACCCTCACGGCACGTCCCACGTGACCGGAAGGCGTTGCACCCCAAGGATGTCCACGCCCGAACGCAGCGGAACGCCTTCCGGCTCAACGGCCAGTCGCAACGTCGGGAACCGCTGGAACAGGGCGGGCAGGGCCACCCGCATCTCGACGCGGGCCAGTTGTTGGCCGAGGCACTGGTGGACGCCGTGGCCGAAGGCCAGGTGGCCGGCGGCGTGCCGGGACAGGTCGAGGCGGTCGGGGTCGGGGAACTTGGCCGGGTCGCGGTTGCCGGATTCCACGGAGAGCGTGACGGTGTCGCCCGCCTTGATCAGCCGGCCGCCCAGGTCGACGTCCACGAGCGCCACGCGGGCCATCGTGTGCACGATGCTCAGGTAGCGCAGCAGTTCCTCCACCGCGCGGTCCGGGTCGGTGTGCAGGAGGGCTGTCTGGTCGGGGTTGCCCAGGAGGGCGAACGTGCCCAGCGCGATCATGTTGGCCGTGGTGTCCAGGCCCGCTCCGAGCAGCAGGAACGCGATGTTCGACAGCTCCTCGTCGGTCAGGTCGGTCTCGGTCAGGTCGCTGAGCAGGTCGTCGGTCGGCTTGGCGCGCTTCGCGAGCACGAGGTCGTGGAGGAAGCCGCCGAACGCCGTCGCCGACGCCTCCTGCTGCTCCGCCGTGGCCTCGTGGTCGTTGAACGTGGCCGTGTGCTCCAGGAAGAAGTCGCGGTCGGTGTAGGGCGCGCCCAGCAGCTCGCAGATCACCAGCGCGGGGATCGGCTGGGCGAACGCCTTCACCAGGTCCGCCGACGGGCCGCGGCGCTCCATGGCGTCGAGGTGTTCGACGGTCACCTCCTCGACGCGCTCGGCCAGCGTGCGCATGCGGCGGACCGTGAACCTGCCGGTGAGCAGACCGCGGTAGCGGGTGTGCTCGGGGGCGTCGACGTTGATGAACATGCCGGGCTCCGCGGGCGGCTGCGGGCCGTCCATCCCCGGACGGGACACCGGGGAGCGCAGGAATTCCTGGCGGGCGCTGAAGCGCTGGTCGGCGAGGACCGCGCGGATGGCGGCGTGGCCGGTGGCCAGCCAGCCCACG
Source organism: Umezawaea sp. (assembly GCA_035559015.1). GTDB lineage: Bacteria > Actinomycetota > Actinomycetes > Mycobacteriales > Pseudonocardiaceae > Umezawaea. Next base: position 2,279 of record DATMCA010000274.1, read on the forward strand.
TGGCCGTCGGGGTAGAGCATCGGGCGCAGCGGCTGGTCGTCGCGCAACGTCGCCAGCTCGGCCGGCGGGTCGAAGGGACAGCCCGCCGGACGTGCGGTGGGCATCGTCACGGCGTGGTCGGACGGGTGCATCGGTTCTCCCCCAAGGAAGTCGTCAGCTCGTGCGGTTGTAGAGCCTCTTCGCCCACAGGTAGCCGGCCAGTGCGATGACGACGCACCAGGCGATGGCCAGGTAGGCGCTGCCACCGATCGGCGTGCCCAGCAGCAGGCCGCGCAGCGTCTCGATGACGGGCGTGAACGGCTGGTACTCGGCGAACCACCGCAGCCCGGCGGGCATCGAGTCGGTGGGCACGAAACCGCTGCCCAGGAACGGGAGCAGCATCAGCGGCATCGGGAGGTTGCTCGCGGTCTCCACGCTCTCGGACACCATGCCCAGCGCGACCGAGAGCCAGATGAGCGCGAACGTGAGCAGCACCAGCACACCGATCACCGCGAGCCACTCGACCGGTGTGGCGGTGGGCCGGAAGCCGATCAGCAGCGCGACGCCGAGCACGATCACCATGCTGATCAACGTCTGGACGAGGCTGCCGAGCACGTGCCCGGTCAGCACCGACGCGCGGGAGATGGCCATGGTGCGGAACCGGTTGACGATGCCCTCGGTCATGTCCATGGCCACCGAGATCGCCGTCCCCTGCGCGGCGGCGGCCACGGTCATCAGGATGACGCCGGGCACCAGGTAGTCGATGTAGTCGGCCCGGCCGCCGGTCGGGCCGCCGATGCCCGCTCCCAGCGCGCCGCCGAAGACGTAGGCGAACAGCAGCAGGAACACGACGGGCATCCCGGCGAGCATGAACGTGAGGGACGGGTAGCGCTTCATGTGCCGCAACTGCCGTCGCAGCATGGTGGCGGAGTCCGCCAGGGCGTGGGTGGTCATCTCGCGGATTCCTTCTCCTGCTGGGGTTGGCCGGTGATGGCGAGGAAGACGTCGTCCAGGTCGGGGGTGTGCACGGTCAGCTCCGCGACCTCGATGGCCTCCGCGTCGAGGCGGGCCAGCAGGCCGCGCAGCGCGGCCACACCGCCGTCGCTGGGCACGCGCAGCACCAGCGCGTCGTCGTCGCGGGGCACGTCGCCGAAGGTGCGGGTCGCGGCGGCGTACGTGGCGGAGTCGGTGAAGCGGAGGCTGACGTGGCCACCGGGGACCAGGCGCTTGAGCTCGCCCGCCGTGCCCTCCGCGACCAGCTTCCCGTGGTCCAGCACCGCGATGCGGTCCGCGAGCTGGTCCGCCTCCTCCAGGTACTGGGTGGTGAGGAAGATCGTCACGCCGCCCGCCACGAGGGCGCGGATCATCTGCCACATGTCGCGGCGGCTGCGCGGGTCGAGGCCGGTGGTCGGCTCGTCGAGGAACACGATCCGCGGGTCGCCGACCAGGCCCATCGCGAGGTCGAGCCGCCGCCGCATGCCGCCGGAGAACGTCGACGCCAGGTTCTTCGCCGAGTCGGTCAGCTCGAAGCGCGCCAACAGGTCGGCGGCGCGCCGGCGGCCCTCCCGCTTGCCGAGGTGGTGCAGGTCCGCCATGAGGATGAGGTTCTCCTCGGCGGTCAGCAGGTTGTCGACGGCCGAGAACTGGCCGGTGACGCCGATCGCGGCGCGCACGGCGTCCGGTTCGCGGGCGGGGTCGTGGCCGTCGACGGAGATCAGCCCGCCGTCCGCGCCGATCAGGGTGGACAGGATCTGCACGGTGGTAGTCTTGCCCGCCCCGTTCGGGCCGAGGAGGGCGAAGACCGTGCCGCGCGGGACGGTCAGGTCGATGCCGTCGAGGACGAGCTTGTCGCCGTAGGACTTGCGCAGCCCGGAGACGACGATCGCCGGTGGCCTGGTGTTCATGGTGTCCCTCTCGCGGTCAGGAGCGGTGGATCGTGATGTCGCCGAACGAGGTCTGCGCGCGCACCTCGACGGTGTCCGGCCGGTCGGGCCGTGACGGCGAC
>DATMCA010000275.1:0-2665 GCA_035559015.1 Umezawaea sp.
CACGTCGGGGTGCGGGAAGCGGATCTTCGGCGGCTCGCCGGTGCCGGTGAGCTTGGAACCCTTGAGCGGTCCCGCGAAGAGGGCTTTGTGGCCTGCCTCGATGGCCGCGCGGCCGGGCGTGTTGACGCCGAAGAAGGTGACGTAGTCGGCGTCCTCGGTGAACAGGTCGGCGAACGCGGTCGCGTCACCCGCGTTCCAGGCCTCGGTGAGGTCGTTCAGGACGGCCTCCACTGCTTGCCGGTCGGTCATGGGAGTCCCCTCGGTGGACGAACGGTGTTCGTAACACGAACGAGGATCGTCGTCGAACAGTGTTCGTGTCAAGTACGGTGTTCGCATGAGTGGTCCGGACCCGGCCTGGCGCACACCCCCCGTCCGCCGCGCGGCGAAGCCCCGGCTGTCGCAGGAGCTGATCGTGCGGACGGGGCTGGACGTCCTGCTGGCCGAGGGGCTGGACGCCGTGAGCATGCGGCGGGTCGCGCAGGCGTTGGAGACGGGCCCGGCCTCGCTCTACGCGCACGTCGCCACCAAGGACGAGCTGGTCGAGCTGATGCTGGACCGCGTGCTGGAGGACGTGCCCCTACCCGTTCCGGACCCGAAGAAGTGGCGCGAGCAGGTCAAGGACCTGTTCCGCGCCCAAGCCGCCGCGATGCTCGCCCACCCCGGGATCGCGCGCGTCGCGTGGCAGGTCATGGTGCCCGTCGGCCCGAACGCCCTGCGCCACGGCGAGGCCGTCCTCAGCCTGCTCCGCGCGGGCGGGTTCACGTTGCGGCAGGCGGCCTACGCGGGCGACGCGCTGTCGTTGTACACCAAGGCCTTCGCGTACGAGGGCAGCATGTGGACGACCGGCGAGGTGGACCCGGAGGACGTCGCCAGGCGCGGCAGGCAGATGACCGAGTACATGGACTCGCTGCCCGCCGGGGCGTTCGCCAACATGACGCGCACGGGCGAGTTCTTCAACGCGGATACGGCGGAGGAGCGGTTCGAGTTCGGGCTGGACATGTTGCTGGGCGGCCTCGCCGCCATGAAGGCGTCAAATCGGTAGCTCTGTGGCTGTTCGGTGAACAGACCCACTGTGCGATCCGGTGTACCGGTTCGCCAGTTCGGTGCCGATCCGCCCCAATTCCGCTTTGACGGACTCGGGCTCCAGCACCTCGACCTGGGCGCCCCAGCCCGCGAGGTGCCGGGCGATGTCCAGCGGGGTCGGCGCGGCGACGTGGACGCGCGAGCGGCCGTCGGCCAGGTCCTCCTCGACCCGGCAGTGCCGCCCGAAGTGGCTGTGCAGGACGGAGATGTGGCGGGTCGGGGCCAGCACGACGGCGGCCGTGCGCGACCGCTTGCGCTCCACCTCGCCGACGACCTCCTCCCAGGCCGCGGCCAGCACGAAGTCGTCCGGTCGCTCGGCGGGCTCGTCGGTCGGCTCGACCTCCACGACCCGGTCGACGCGGAACGTCCGCTGCCCCTTGTCGGTGCCGGCGATCAGGTACCAGACGTCGTCCTTGTCGACCAGGCCCCACGGGTCGACCAGGCGCACGGAGCGGTCGCGGGCGTGCTTCGCGTAGGTGATGCGGACCTTGTGCCGCTTGACGACGGCGGACTGGAGCACGTCGACGACCGCGGGCTTCTCGCGGTCCTGCTCGCCCCACCGGGCCGAGTCGATCATCGTGGCGCTCGCCGCGGCCTCGGCGTCGGCGCGGAAGCGCTGGGGGAGCGCCCGGACGAGCTTGCGCAGGGCGGCCTTGGCCTCCCCTGACACGGCGGCGGCCGGGCCGACGAGCAGGAACAGCGCTTGGGCCTCCGGCGCGGACAGGCCGCTGAGGTCCGTGCGGGCACCGCCGACGAGCGACCAGCCCCCGCCACGACCTGGCTGCGGGTAGACGGGGATACCCGCCGCGGACAGGGCTTCGAGGTCGCGGCGGGCGGTGGCCACGGAGACCTCCAGCTCGGTGGCGACCTCGGCGGCCGTCACCCGTCCGCGGGACTGCATCAGGAGAAGGGTGGCCACCAGTCGATCTGCGCGCATGGCCACCAGTTTGCCCGCCAAAGTGCTCAGATGGTGAGCACTTCAAGTCGGATGATGGCAGGTGTCACCCGCTGAAGGAAGGAACACCCCCATGTTGCGAGGACTCACCACCGTCACCTTCTTCGCCGAGGACGTCCCGGCGGCGGTCGCCTGGTACACCGAGGTCCTGGGCATCGAGCCGTACTTCGCCCGGCCGGAGCAGGGGACACCGCTCTACGTGGAGTTCCGCATCGGCGACTACCAGCACGAGCTGGGGATCCTGGACGCCAGGTTCGCCCCGCACGCGCGGTCGGCGCAGGCGGCGGGCGCGATGGTGTACTGGCACGTCGACGAGCTCGAGGACAGCGTCGAGCGGCTGATCGCGTTGGGCGCCACCCTGCACGACAAGCCGACCGAGCACGGCCCCGGCTTCGTGACGGCGTCGGTCGTCGACCCGTTCGGCAACGTGCTCGGCCTGATGTTCAACGAGCACTACCTGGAGATCTTCGAGGCGCAGGCGAAGGTCTGACCCGCGCGGCCCGCTACACGGTCGTCCACCACGACCGGCGTGGCACCGGCCGCAGCCCGCTCGACGGACCGCCCGCCCCGCAGCGGATCGAGGAGCACGCCGACGACGCCATCGCCCTGCTCGAACTGCTCGGTGGC
>DATMCA010000276.1:0-5606 GCA_035559015.1 Umezawaea sp.
ACGTTCGCCGAGATCGCCGCGGGCCTGCCCGCGGACGCCCTCACCAAGACCGCCGACAAGCTCGGCCTCGGCGTCGACTTCGAGGTCCCGGCCATCACCACGATCACCGGTTCGGTGCCTCCCGCGACCGACGTGGTGGAACGCGCCGAGGACGGCTTCGGCCAGGGCAAGGTCCTGGCCAGCCCGTTCGGCATGGCCGTGGTGGCGGCGACCGTCGCCACGGGGCAGCAACCCGTTCCCTCCCTGCTGCGCGGCCAGGAGACCAAGGTCGACCACCGCTCGGCGACCATCGCGCCCGCGGTGCTGGACCCGGTCCGCGCGATGATGCGCGAGGTGGTCGAGGTCGGCACCGCCCAGCTCCTCGCCGACATCCCGGACGTCCGCGGGAAGACCGGCACGGCCCAGTTCGGCGACGGCGTCAACTCGCACGGCTGGTTCGTCGGCTACCGGGGTGACCTGGCGTTCGCCACCCTGGTGCTGGGCGCGAACTCCTCCGTACCGGCGATCGAGACGACCGGGAAGTTCCTCCGGGCGCTGGGCTGACGCGCGATGATCCGCTGTTGAGACGACCTGCGACCACGTGACGCGCGTCCGGTATCGCGCCGTACTGTGGAGGGCATGTCCGTGCGTGCCGCCCTGAAGCCAGGTGAGCTGTCCCCCCGTCGTTCCGTGCCCGCCTCGATAGCCCGCCCCGAGTACGTGGGCAAGCCGGGCCCGACGCGGGGCAACGAGCCGTGGGTGCAGCCGCCCGAGGTGATCGAGGCCATGCGGATCGCGGGCAGGCTGGGCGCGCAGGCGTTGCAGGAGGCGGGCAAGGTCGTGGTGCCCGGTGTGACCACGGACGAGATCGACGCGGTGGCGCACGAGTTCCTCTGCGACAACGGGGCGTACCCGTCGACGCTCGGCTACCGGGGCTTCCCGAAGTCGTGCTGCACCTCGCTGAACGAGGTCATCTGCCACGGCATCCCGGACTCCACGGTGGTGGAGGACGGCGACATCGTGAACATCGACGTGACCGCGTACATCGGCGGTGTGCACGGCGACACGAACGCGACCTTCCTGGCGGGCAACGTCAGCGAGGAGAACCGGCTGCTGGTCGAGCGCACGCACGAGGCGACGATGCGCGCGATCAAGGCCGTGAAGCCGGGGCGCCGGCTGAACGTGGTGGGCCGGGTCATCGAGGCCTACGCGAACCGGTTCGGCTACGGCGTGGTGCGCGACTTCACCGGCCACGGCATCGGCCGCTCGTTCCACAGCGGCCTGGTCGTGCTGCACTACGACGCGCCGCACGTGCCGACGGTCATCGAGCCGGGCATGACGTTCACGATCGAGCCGATGATCACCCTCGGCGGGATCGAGCACGACACCTGGGCCGACGACTGGACGATCACCACCAAGGACAAGAGCTGGACCGCTCAGTTCGAGCACACGATCCTGGTCACCGACGACGGGGCCGAGATCCTCACAGTCTGCTGAGCAGCGCCACCAGCGCCGCGGCGACCTGCTCCGGGTGGGTCGCCGCCGCCAGGTGGTGCAGGTCCAGCTCGCCGACCGGCCAGCCCAGCTCCGCCGCAGCGGCGGCCGCGTCGGCGTACTCCGAGCTGAGCCGCAGGTACGCCGAGGGGCCCGACCACGGCACGGACGGCCGCTGCTCCTTCAGGAACTCCAGCGGCACCTCGGGGGCCTCCTCCAGGATCTCCGCGAGCTGCGCGGGGTCCGGGATCAGGGCGGGCAGCACCTCCGGCGGGAACCAGCGGTCCCAGCGGGGCATGACGTCCTCGCGGGAGATCTTCCGCATGTGCGCCATCAGCTCCGGCGAGAACGTCTCGCGCCAGCTCCTGCCGGGCGTCGGCAGGTGGGCGTCGAGGTAGACGAGGGCGCCGACCGGGGTTTCCAGGGCGTCGGCGAACGCGGGCAGCAGCGGTCCGGCGCCGCTGTGGCCGACGAGGACCACCTCGCCGTCGACGTCAGCGTCGTCGACGGCGTCGGCGAACTCGCCGATCATCCGCTGGTGCACGGGCGCCGAGTTGACGCTCACCCTCAGGTCGAGCACCACCACCGGGTGGCCGTGCGCGGCGAGCGCGTCGGCGAGGGGCCGGAGGGTGGCGGGTCCGAGGAAGGGGCTGTGCACCAGGACCGTGGTGGCGGGAACGTCGACCATGGGGGGAATGATGTCAGTCTGAGCCGGTGGACGGGGGGAGTGCGGTCGTGGCGGGTGCGCTGCTGGTGGCCGGGACCACCTCGGACGCGGGCAAGAGCGTCCTGGTGGCCGGGTTGTGCCGCTGGTTGGCGCGCACGGGGGTCCGCGTGGCGCCGTTCAAGGCGCAGAACATGTCGAACAACTCGGTGGTCACGCCCGACGGCGGTGAGATCGGCCGGGCCCAGGCCGTGCAGGCCGCCGCGTGCGGGCTGGAGCCCAGCGTCCGGTTCAACCCGGTGCTGTTGAAGCCCGGTGGTGACCGCACGTCGCAGGTCGTCGTGCTGGGCCGCGCGGTCGGCGAGGTGTCGGCGATGTCCTACCGCGCGCGCAAGGCCGAGCTGTTCCGCACGGTCCTGTCCACTTTGGACTCGCTGCGGAACGACTACGAGGCCGTGGTGTGCGAGGGCGCCGGGTCGCCGACCGAGATCAACCTGCGCGCCAATGACATCGCGAACATGGGGTTGGCGCGCGCGGCGGACCTCCCGGTGCTGGTCGTCGGCGACATCGACCGCGGTGGCGTGTTCGCGCACCTGTTCGGCACGCTCGCGCTGCTCGACCCGGCCGACCAGGCGCTGGTGACCGGGTTCGTGGTCAACAAGTTCCGCGGCGACCCGGCGCTGCTGGAACCGGGGCTGCGCCAGTTGGGGGCGCTCACCGGTCGTCCGGTGTACGGCGTGCTGCCGTGGCGCGAGGAGCTGTGGCTGGACGCCGAGGACTCGCTGTCCTACAGCGCGGACGGCGTGATCGGCAGGCCGAGGCCGCCCGTCGGCGAGCAGTGGCTGCGGGTCGCGGTCGTGCGGCTGCCGCGGATCTCCAACGCGACGGATGTGGAGGCGCTGGCGTGCGAGCCGGGCGTGTCGGTCCGGTTCGTCACCGAGCCGTCGCGGATCGCGGACGCGGACCTGGTGGTGCTGCCCGGTTCCAAGGCCACCGTGACGGACCTGGCGTGGCTGCGCGAGACCGGCCTGGCCGACGCGATCACCTCGCACGTCCGGCGCGGCCTGCCGGTGCTCGGGGTGTGCGGCGGGTTCCAGATGCTCGGCGCGCGGATCGAGGACGCCGTGGAGTCGCGGGCGGGCGCGGTCGACGGCCTCGGTCTGCTGGACGTCGACGTCCGCTTCGAGCCCGCCAAGACGCTCCACCGGCCGACGGGAACCGCGTTCGACGAGCCCGTCACCGGCTACGAGATCCACCACGGCCAGGTCGTGCGGCGCGGTGACCTGGACGCCCTGGTGGCGCTGCCGGACGGCACCGGCGAGGGCGCGCTGGCCGGATCGGTCGCGGGCACGCACTGGCACGGCCTGCTGGAGAACGACGGGTTCCGGCGGGCGTTCCTGCGCTGGGCCGCGGACCGGTCGGGCCGCGACGGCTTCAAGCCCGCGGCGGACGTCGACTTCGCCGCCGCTCGGGCGGCTCAGCTCGACCTGCTCGGCGACCTGGTCGCGGACCACCTGGACACCGCCGCCGTGCTGCGCCTGCTGGCGGACGGCGCTCCCGCGGGTCTGCCGTTCGTGCCGCCGGGCGCGCCATCCTGACCCATCGGGTTTCCGAATTCCACCACGACGAGATCAACCTTCACCACAATGGTCGAGTGTGCCCGGATTGATCACGGACTACACAGGGAGCTTCGACCGAGGAGGTGGGATGACCGAACGCGACTTCGTCGTGGACACCGCGCGCAGCGTCGTGACCGATCTCGCGCCGGACGAGCTGGCCCTCTTCGAGCCGGTCAGCCGCGCCTACCTCCGCGACCCGAAGAAGGTCCTCTCCGACCGCGAACGGCCGGGTGCCGTGCTGGGGTCGGGCATCGACATCGCCATCGCGCTGCTGTCGCCGGTGGCGCTGGGCGTCGCGACCGCGGTGTACGAGCAGCTGCTCGACAAGGCCGGTGAGGCGATCGTCGAGCGCGGGGGCAAGCTGCTCAAGCGCGTGCGCCGCCCGAAGGGCGCGCCCGTGATCACCGCGGACCAGCTCGACGGCCTGCGCACGCTGGCGATCGAGCGGGCCAAGGAACTCGGGGTGGCGGACGACCTGGCCGAGAAGGTCGGCGACGCGCTCCGGGCGACGCTCGAACGCGAGCTGTAGTGGGGTCCGACAGACCCGAGTTACTCGGCACGCCCTCGGGCACGACGCTGCGCTTCGGCACGCTCGTGGCGCTGGCGCTCGCGACCACCTGGTTCGTCGCGGGCTCGTACGCCTCCACGTGGCCCGCCGACTCGTTCCTGGAGGACGCGAGCTGCCAGGTGCGGGCGAACCTGTACCTGACGTCGACCAACAGCGTCGATCCGGACGAGGCCAAGTGGGCCGTCTACCGCGAGTGCATGTCGGGCCTCTTCCTGCCCCGGATCGGCTGGCTGGTCGGCGGGGTGGTGCTGCTCCTGCTGGTCGCCGCCGTGGTCTACGTGGTCCGGCCGGCGTGGCGGATCCGCCGGTCGCGCTTGGAGCTGCTGGACCACGAGTCCTCTCCGGCGCTGTGGGCCAAGCTGGAGGGACCGCTCGGCGAACTGGTGGCCAAGGCCGGACTGGCGCGGGCGCCGGAGTTCCGGCTGGACCCGTGCAGCACGCGGGCGGGCGGCGTCGCGTTCGGCACGCGCCGCAAGCCGGTGGTGTGCCTGGACGCCGGCCTGGTGGCGCTGCTGGACCGCGACCGGGCCGGGTTCGACGCCGTCGTGCTGCACGAGCTGGCGCACGTCCGCAACGGCGACGTGCCGACCACCTACGCGACGCTCTCGGTGTGGCGCGCGGTGCTGGCGGTCGTCCTGCTGCCCTACCTGGTGTTCTTCGTGAACCCGGTGCTCGACTGGAGCCTGCCCAACCTGGACTCGCCGATCACCGCGGCCCTCGTCGTGCGGGTGGTCCTGCTGGTGCTGCTGGTGTACGTGGCGCGCACCGCCGTGCTGCGGTCCCGCGAGCGCTACGCCGACGCGCTGGTGGCGCTGTGGACCGACGACCCCGATCCGTACCGGACGCTCAGGGCGGAACCGGAGCGCCGTCGGGTGCTGCGGTGGATCGCCATCCACCCGACCCGCGTCGCGCGCGAAGCCGCCATGAGCGACCCGAAGTCGTTGCTGCGCAACGGGTTCGGCGAAGCGCTGCTGAGCGGTCTGGCGATCCAGCTCGCCTGGGCGCACCTGGTCGCCGGGTTGAGCGGCGTCAGCTGGTACCGCAGCGGCAACGAGTCGTTCCTGGTGATGCGGGTGGTGTGGAGCGTCGCCGTCGCCTCGCTGGTGTGCGTGATCGCCCTGCGCGGCGCCGCCTACCTGCGGGCGGGCGGCGGCGGGCGGTGGACGTTCGCCCGACCGGGCCTGGGGTTGGGGCTGGGCCTGGCGATCGGCCTGGAACTGGACCTGTCCCGCGCCGGGACCAGGGTGCTCGGCACCGGCTTCGAGGTCCTCGGCGCGGCGAT
>DATMCA010000277.1:0-3103 GCA_035559015.1 Umezawaea sp.
GACCGCCGGATCGGTGTAGTAGTGGTCATACGCGCTGTCCCCGCGACGGAAGTCGGTATCCTGACCCGATCTCGCGTAGCCGTTGAACTTGGTCACCGTGGCCTTCAAAGCCGCCGACGGAACGCCAATCGCCGCGGCCAAACCGTCCAGGCTCCAGTTCTTCACCACCGCACCCGCCTGGTACCAGGAATCAGGCAGCGGCAGAGCAGGCGCGACATCGGCGAACAGATACCGGTTGCGGTAGTTCTGATCGACGATCAACCAGGACGGAATGCACGGGGCCGCGGGGTTCCGGTCGTACATGACGTGCACGACGTCCCCGTAGGGCGCGGCCTCGTTGACGTACCGCTGCCCAGCCTGGTTGATGATCAGCCCACCGGGAAGGGTTCGTTCCGCGAGGCAGAAGTAGGGCGAACCGGGGGTCGGGATCACCGGACCCCACCACGCGTCGTCCATCAGGTCCAAAACCGCGCCCGCGCGTTGCCCAGCCCGGTGCCCGTCGCCGGTGTTCTCCTTGGCCCCCACCGACCACGCGGTCCCGATCGGCTGCCGCTGGTACTGCGCACGCATGCTCGCGTTGTGCTCGAAACCTCCAGAACCGACGATGACACCCCGCCGAGCCTTGACCAACCCCTGCGCACCGTTCTTCTGCACCACCACCCCGGTGACCGCGCCGCCCTCCACGTTCAGGTCCACCAGCGGGGTGTTCAACCAGACCGGGACGTTGGCAGACATCAGCCCAGCACGAAGCCCACCCGCCAGCGCCTGCCCCATGGTCAACGGCTTCTGCCCCAGCAACGCCGCCTGCGTCCCCCTCGCCAGCGCCGCCGTCGCCACCGCGAACCCCTTGGCGTTCACCAGGGACAGCGCGAGCCACTTGTAGTCCGCACCGAAGACGACCATGCCCGCGGGCGTGGCCAGGTACGGCGGGTTCAGGTTGGCCAATTCGGACCCGAGGATGTTGCCGTCCAACTGGTCCGGCTCGATCGACCGCCCATTCGGCAGCCCACCCGGCAACTCCGGGTAGTAGTCGCTGTACCCCTCCATCCAACGAAACCGCAGAGGACTGTTGCGAATCACGAACGAGATCATCGCCGGACCGTTGGCCAGATAGGCCTGCTGCCGCGCGGCAGGCACCGCACCGCCGACCACCGCCGCCAGGTAAGCGCTCGCCTTCTGCGGGGTGTCCGGCACACCCGCCGCCAACAACACCTCGTTGTTGGGCACCCAGATACCCGCGCCCGACCTCGCCGCCGAGCCACCGAACGTGGGAGCCTTCTCGACCACCACGCAGCTCAACCCGCGTTTCGCCGCGGTCAACGCGGCGGTCATGCCCGCCGCGCCCGAACCGACGACGACCACGTCGTACTCCCCCACCGTCGGGACGGCTGCCGCCGAAGCGGGGGACGGACCGATCAGACCGGCGGCCAGCGTGAGGCCGGTTCCGGCCAGGACCTGGCGACGGGTGGGTAAACCTTCGGGTACCGGCATGGCTCAGCACTCCAGCGAGGTGGTGGCGGAAAGGGGGAACTCGGGTCAGCGGGGTTCGCCCGGCGCGGCGAAGACCTTGCGGTGGTCCCAACTGGACACGCGGGTCGGGCGGAAGACCACCGCCACCCGCCGGGCCATCGCCCGGCGCAGACCTTCGCGGCTCTCGTCATCGTCCAGCGGCCCCACTGTGCGCTCCACGACCGCGTCGACCACGCGGGCCAGGTCGACCGGGTCGTCGGACACCTCCGCCACGCCCTCCATGTACACGCCGCGGAGTTCGCCGTAGGCCTCACCGGTCTCGACCAGCGCGCTCATCCGCGGCTCGCGGCGCAGGTTCACGATCTTCTGCGAATTCCGGTCCGTGCAGAACACGATGTCGCCGTCCAGCAAGGCGAACCACATCGGCGCCAGGTGCGGCAAGCCCGACCTGCCGATGCTCGCGACGACCAGCGTGCGCTGCTCCTGGAGGAAGTCGTCGACCTCCGCCTGCGACATCTTCACCCGGTCTCGACCGCGCGACTTCTTCCAGTACGGGTCGCGCAGCTTCCGCTTGTACAGCTTGCCGTTGGGGTCGCGCGGCAGTTCCGCGACGTAGTCGACGGTGCGCGGGAGCTTGAACTTCGCCAGCCGTTCGGCGGCGAACGCGAGCAGTTCCTCGGTGAACTCGGCTCCGGGCTCGACGGGTTGGACGACGGCCTTGATCTCCTCGCCCCAGTCCGGGTGCGGCACGCCGAACACCGCCACGTCGGCGACCTTGGGGTGGCAGGCCAGTTCGCCCTCGATCTCGGCCGGGTAGATGTTGACGCCGCCGGAGATGATCAGGTCCGCCTTGCGGTCGCAGAGGAACAGGTAGCCGTCCTCGTCCAGGTAGCCGATGTCCCCCAGCGTGAACAGGTCGCCCAGCCGCGCGCTGCGGGTCTTCTCCTCGTCCTTGTGGTACTCGAAGGTGGCCGCGCCCATCCGCATGTAGACCAGGCCCTGTTGCCCCGCGGGCAGCTCGTTGCCGTCCTCGTCGAAGATCTGGACCACCGACGACGGCCACGGCAGGCCGACCGATCCGGGCTTGCGCAGCCACTCCTCGGCGCCGATCGCCGTGCCACCGCCCTCGGTCGCCGCGTAGTACTCGATCACGACCGGACCCCACCAGTCGAGCATCCGGCGCTTGACCTCGATCGGGCACGGGGCCGCGCCGTGGATCATCGCCCGCAGCGACGACAGGTCGTAGCGCGACCGGACGTCGTCCGGCAGCGCCAGCAGGCGGTGGAACTGGGTCGGCACCATGTGGCTGTGCGTCACGCGGTGGCGCTCGATCAGCCGCAGCATCTCCTCGGGGTCCCAGTGGTCCATCAGGACCGCGGTGTGCCCCAGCTGGATCGAGATGACGACGAAGTTCAGCACCGCCGTGTGGTAGAGCGGCGACCCGCACAGGTGGACGTGCGCGTCGAACGGCTTGATCCCGAAGATGCCGAAGAACCACGCGGCGGACGGCGGGACGACGTCGGGGTCGGCTCCGGTCAACGGCCTGCGCACGCCCTTGGGCCTGCCCGTCGTGCCCGAGGTGTAGAGCATCGGCGACCCCGTGGTGCGCACGTCGGGCCGGGTCGCCGGTTCG
>DATMCA010000278.1:0-2042 GCA_035559015.1 Umezawaea sp.
CAATCCCAGGCGCTGCAGGGCGGCGCGGATCGTCTCGCGACAGCAGGTCCGGCCGAACCGCTCGCCCACCCAGCCGACCAGACGGCGCAGCGTCCAGCGCGGCGGCGGATCGGCGCCGGCTACCGGCGGAGCGGCGGCGGAGCGTTGGGCGGCACGGACTGTTTCGCCAAGGGCGGCTTCGATCTCCGGGCAAAGATCCTATGACGGTGTGAGCGGCAGCCGGTTCGGTAGAATGCGGTTGCCACACAACATCATGGAGGCGACCGATGACTTGCACCGATCATCCCCTACCGGCTCCGACCGCCGCCCGATCCGACGATAGCACCCTGTTTGCGGCGCTGGAACTCAGCCGCAAGTCCTGGCTCGTGGCAACCAACGCGCCGGGCGAGGAGAAGGTCTCCAAGCGCACCATAGCCGCCGGTGACGGGCGCGCGCTGCTCGACCTGCTCGCCGGGCTTCGGGAGAAAGCCGAACGACGGATCGGTAAGCCGGTCAAGGTGGTGGTCATCCAGGAGGCTGGTCTCGACGGGTTCTGGCTGCACCGCCTGCTGGAGGCCAACGGCATTGAAAGCCATGTCGTCGATCCCGCCTCGATCGCGGTGGATCGCCGGAAGCGACGGTGCAAGACCGACGCCCTCGATGTCGACGCGCTGCTGCGCACGCTGATGGCGTGGGCACGCGGCGAGCGCCGGGTGTGCTCGATGGTCCGGTCGCCGAGCCCGGAGGACGAGGACCACCGACGCCTGTCGCGGGAACGCGAGGCGCTGGTGAAGGAGCGGATCCAGCACACCAACCGCATCAAAGGCCTCCTCGCGGCTCAGGGGATCGCCGATTTCGAGCCGCTGCGACCGGGCCACCGAGCACGCCTTGACGGGCTGACGACCGGTGACGGCCGACCGCTGCCGCCGCGGCTGAAGGAGGAGATCCGCCGGCAGCTCGCGCGGCTCGATGCCGTCATCAGCGATCTGAAGACCGTCGAAGCCGGGCGCGATGCGCTGCTCGCCGACGACACGGTGGCGGTGTCGACAGGGGACGGGACGCCGCCGGCCGCCGCGGCGTTGTCGAGGCTGAAGGGGCTCGGACCAGAATTCGTGTCCATCCTCTGCCTTGAACTGCTGTTCCGGAGCTTCAACAACCGGCGTGAGGTTGCCGCCTATGCCGGGCTCACGCCGAGCCCGTTCAAAAGCGGCGGCATCGACCGGGAGCAGGGCATTTCCAAATCCGGCAACCCGCGCCTGCGCAAAATGATGATCCAGCTGGCGTGGATGTGGATCCGCTATCAGCCGGGATCGGCGATCAGCCGTTGGTTCACTGGGTTTGCCGGAACCAAACGCGGCCGCATCCGTCGGATCGGGATCGTCGCGGTCGCGCGCAAGCTCCTGGTTGCGCTATGGCGGTTTGCCACGCAGGGCGTCGTTCCGGACGGGGCCGCCCTGAAGAGCTGAGCGTTAACCGACACTCCCATCTGCGGACTATCCTGACCTGGTCCGCGGGCCCGGGTGGGCGGCGGTCGTGCCCCCCTATGGCTGAAAAACGCCGTTGCAAAGATTGACCCCGCCCTTCTCGAACCCCTCGCCCTCGTGCATGAGGGATCATGGTGCCGGTGCTCTGCACCCGACCGGATGTGAGGTTATGCGGCCGACCGGGCCGCATCGTGTGACCGGGGTTCGTGGCTTGGACCTGAGGAACAGAGGCGACGCAATGCGGATGAGGTATGAGCGTGAAAAGGCCCCTCGCTGGGGCGGCAGCGAGGAACGGGGACGATGATGCGGAAGGGCTATGCGTCAAGGTAGGCTCGACCCATCCCGGACCGACCGGCCGGTGCGGGGGGCCTGCTGCGAACCATCTTGACGACTACAGTGGCACAGCGGTGTTGACGGGATGTTCAGACAGCAGGGTTCAAGGAGAGAAGCTTAAGAACACACACACAACCTTTAATGGTTTTTCGCTGTTTGGTGTGGGTTGCCTCATGCCTAGTGCCGGGCGAGGGTGTAGGTGCCAGCGCGGGCGGGGCGGATGAGCGACGGTCGCGCCGGACCTCA
>DATMCA010000279.1:0-9574 GCA_035559015.1 Umezawaea sp.
GGAGTGCGGGCGGATCAGGGAACGTCCGGGAGCCGCCGCGTGCGAGCACTGCGGCCACGTGGACGGCCTGGTCGCCGCCCCCGCGACCACGTCCGTCCGCGACCGCGACCCGGACGGCAGGGCCCGCAACGCCCGCCCGCGCGACGGCCTCGGCCGACCGCTGCCCTACGGGGTGCCGGGCGTGGAGCGGCAACCGGAGGGCGTGCGACGCACCCCGGCCGATTCCCTGGTCGAGGCGCAGCGCCTGCTCGACGCCGGCATGCCGTTCCACGCGCACGAGGTGCTGGAGGACGCGTGGAAGACCTCCGAGGCGGCCGAGCGGGAGCTGTGGCGCGGGCTGGCGCAGCTTGCGGTCGGCCTCACCCACGCGGCTCGCGGCAACACGACGGGCGGGGCCGCGTTGCTGCGGCGCGGGGCGAAGAACGTCGCGGAGTTCCGGTCGCGGCCGCCTCACGACATCGACGTGGACGGGCTGCTCGAGTGGGCGGAGGCGTTGGCCACGACGCTGGACAGCACCGCGGGCGAGATCGACCTGCCCCGGAACACCCCACGCCTGGTCACCAGCTAGAGCCCGCGCTCAGTGCGGGCGTTGGCGATCTGTCTCGATCCTGAGTCGCGGGTGCGAGGGCACGAGCTGACCGATGAGCATTGGCCGACCACCCAGCCGCACCGCCTATCAGCGCCGCTTCCGAGTCGCCGAAGGTTTGTCGCCGTGTCGGCTGCCCGGTCTGGCAGCGGCGCGTTCGACCGCCCGGCAGTACCTACCCAGCCCGCTGTTGAACTCGACGCTCGCGAGCGATGCGAACACCGAGCACCCTGGGCGAGATCGATCTATCCCTCAACACCCCACGCCTGGTGACGAGCTGGAGCCCGCAGAATTGTCGGACCCCGCCGGTAGGCTCGAATTCGGGGGGACCCCCGCACGCGCGCGAGGGATGGGCCCCCGATTTCGATGCTAGTGGCGAGGTCCGACAAAGTCGGTTAGTCGGATGTGGGTATTCCAGGCGGCTTGGACAGCAGTCGTATGTCTTCACCCAGGAGACGAAGGTCACGAATAGGAATCGTCCGGGTGGTGGGTAATGAGCATTCTTGTGGGTGTTCGTTCGGTGCCGGTCGTCACGTGACGTGACGCACGCAACTTGGGTTATCGGTTCAGCAACCGGCATTCGGAACGCTCGGACGGCTGCCACCAGGTGCGACTCCCGAGTCCGCGGAGGTGGAATATCGGGAGCACCAGGTGGGCGAGCGGGTGGTGCGCCGGTGGGAGGCACGCGCTGAACCGCGCGGCGCGGCAGCAAGGCGGGCGGGCGACTTTGAAAGGGCGGGGCCGTGAACGGGTGGCGCAGCGGCGGGCTCAAGAGCAAGCAGCGCGGAACGGTGCACAGGTAACCGAAATGCCCTGGTCAGAACAGTGGAGAGGCAATGTCGAGCGAGCGCCGCGTCCGATGGCGGCGTTGGGGGCCCTAGGACGGGGTCAGGGGGTTGGGGCGGGTCGAGAGGGCGGTGTTGGCCTGCACGACCCAGCCGGTGTTGTCAGGGCGTTCCGCGGCGGGGACTCTCCACCAGCCCGAACAGCCGTTCGTGCAGGGATGACTGCGTTCTCTCAGCACGAACCCCGTCGGACTGGGCTCTGGTTGCTGCCACACCATTTCGCCCGTCCCACCGCACAGGTCGCAGGGGCGCTGGGACCTGGCCGATTCCGCCGCAGGTTCCACAGATGCTCCTGTCCATAGCGATTCCGGAGCCATGGCAACTCGGGCATTCGCTCATTCGTCAATCGGATCACACCCGCCCGTTCGTTGTGACCCGGTGGGCCCCGGTGATCACCCGAAGGTAGTGCGGTAGAAGAGTATTGCACCGTTTTGGGATCGTTTTGGCCTGAATCGCGGCAAGTCGGGGGATTTTGTCGAGCAGTTGGGCCGTTCGGTTGACATTCATCACTCCATCGGGTTGTTTTCCGCAATTATGCGGCCAGAAATAAAACAGCGTTTCCGCCACGGGGAGAAGTGGGAGCGCTCTCAACGACGTGGCGGATCAAGCCTCCGCGCCGGCGCACGAGGACCTGACCCGTACCTCGAAGTTGGGCCGAATGCCTGCTTGGGGCCCACCACAGCGGGGTAGTGACGGGGCAGGAGTTCTTGCCACACAAGGAGGCACCAATGCTCGCCATCATCGCCGCGGTCATCTTCGGGCTGGCGTTGCTGCTCGACCTCGCCGACGCGTCCATCGGGACCGTCATCACCAACGGCACGCTCATCACGGCGGGCCTGCTGTGCGTCGCGCTGCACCTGGCGGGGGTCGGCACCAGCGTCAAGCGGCCCGCGTTCCGCCGTCGGCGCTGACGTGCACCATGTCCGCATGAGCGCACTGGAGTTCGACGAGCGGACGGCACGCCGCATCGAGGCGACGTACCTGACGGCGGACGTGGTGCGGCAGCGGCAGGTCGTGCGGGGAACCCTGGCGCTGCGGCCGGGCGAGCAGGTGCTCGACCTCGGCAGCGGGCCGGGGTTCCTCGCTGTCGAGATGGCCGAGGAGGTCGGTGCGGACGGCGTCGTGCACGGGATCGACCCGGCGTCGTCCATGATCGCCATGGCCGCTCGGCGGTCGGGTGGCGCGGTCGAGTTCCGGCGGGCCGGCGCCGACCGGATCCCCTACCCCGACGGGAAGTTCGACGTCGTGGTGTCCACTCAGGTCTTCGAGTACCTGGAGGACGTGCCCGGCGCGCTGGCCGAGGTGCGGCGGGTGCTGCGCCCCGGCGGTCGGCTGCTGCTGATGGACACGGACTGGGACTCGATCGTCTGGCGCTCGCCCGACGACGCGCTGACCGACCGGGTGCTCCTCGCGTTCGAGCAGCACCTCGTCGACGCGCGGCTGCCGCGCAAGCTGCCCGCCGCGCTGACCGCCGCGGGGTTCCGCGACGTGCGGACGAGCGTCCTGCCGATCCTGAACGTCGGCTACTCGCCGGACACGTTCAGCGAGGGGCTGATCGCGCTGATCGCGACGTTCGTGGTCGGGCGCGACGGGATCACCGCCGCCGAGGCCGAGGCGTGGGCGGACGGTCAGCGGGCGCTCGGGTCCGACTACTTCTTCAGCGTGAACCGCTACCTGTTCCTGGCGACCGGCTAGCCAGGGCCTCGCGAGCCGCGCGCACGTACCGGTCCTGGCCGCTGTCCAGGCCGAACAACCCCGAGGTGACCGGTGCCATGGCGGTGCGTTCGGCGATGTGCCGGTGGATCCCCGGCCAGCCCGCACCGCCGTGGCGCTCGTACGCCGCGAGCACCCGTGCCAGGCCGTCCGGACCGAACGCCGGGCCGATCCGGCGGAAGTCCGCGGCCGGGTCGCCCACCAGGGCGTCGGTCCAGTCCAGCACGCCCACCAGGTCGCCTGCCGCGTCGACGAGGGTGTGGCCGGGGTGGACGTCGGCGTGCACGAGGACGGTGCGGGGCGGCCACACGTCGTCGTCGGCGACCCACTCGCGCCACCGCTGCCACAGCCCGTCCGGGATGCCGAGGGGTTCCCGAGCGCGGTGCAGCGCACGGTCGATCTTGTCCCGGACCTCCCGCGGTGTGCGGATCTCCACGCCGGTGTGCGCGAGCTCGCCGCTCGGGATGGCGTGCAGCGCGGCGATCACCTCGCCGAGCCGGTCGAGGTAGGCGTCCGACGGCTCGCCGGACCACCGGTAGCCGCCGCCGGGTTCCTTGAGCGCCAGGGGTTCTCCCGGCAACCGCCGGTAGCCGACGAGGTCGGCGGCGCGGATCGTCCAGTCCGGCACGGCCACCGGCAGCCGCGACCCGAGCACGTCGAGGACCCGGCCTTCGACGGCCATGTCGTGCACAACGGACTCGCGGCGCGGCGCGCGCAGCACCCACGGCGTGCCGTCGGCCGCTTTCGCGTGCGCGACCAGGAAGTCCGCGCCGGTCTCGTCGAGGACGGCGTCGCGCAGGCCGAGCGCGGCCGCCGCGGTGAGCAGGTCCGCGGTCACGGGGTGGGTCGGTAGAACGAGACGACGGCGGGCTGGCCGGTGTAGTTGGGGCCCGCCCGGTCGTCCGCGCCCAGGTAGTCGAACGGCAGCACGGGCGAGCGGCCGCCGACGCAGGAGACCACCCGCCTCCGGGTGTCGTAGGTGAACCCCGCCGCGCGCAGCGCGCCGGTCAGCTTCCTGCCCAGTGGCGCGCCGTCCTCGTCGCGCACGTCGGCGACGTCGAGGTTGGCCGTGAACCGGCCGCCCGGCGCGAGCCACGACGCCGCCCGGCTGATCGCGCCGAGCTTGTCGCCGACGTAGTGCAAGCCGTGCACGCAGGTGATGAGGTCGAACGCGCCCTCCGGCCGCCACGTCGCCAGCGAGCCGACGACGAACTCCGGGCCCTCGACGGCGAAGTGGTCGACCAGGTCGAGCCCGACCGTCCGGACCCGGTCGCCGAACAGCGCCCGCGCGTCCTCCAGCGCGCGGCCGGAGCCGCAGCACAGGTCGAGCCACCGGGCGCCGTCCAGGAGCGCCACGAGGTCGGTGCCGAGGTCCTTGGTGTAGCTGTTGGGGCCGGTCAGCCCGCGTTCGCGGTTCATGGCGTTGTTCGCCACCACCGACGACCGCTCCAGCGCCACGTCGTCCAGCATCGTCCCCCCGTGGAATCCCGGTGGCCACAACGGCCGCGGACCACTACGTTGCCGCAGGTGCCCCAGGGTCTATTCCACCAGCTCGAATCGTTCTACGACGCCGTTCCCCGCATCGACGCGCGGGCGGAGTCGCACGGCGCGCTGACGCTGTTCGTGCGGGACGGCGAGGGGTTCCCGTACTACGCGCGGCCTTCCGTGGACGGTGGTGAGCCGACGGCGGTCGACGTGCGCCTGGTGCGGGAGCGGCAGCGGGAACTGGGTGTCGCGGAGGCGTTCGAGTGGGTGCACGAGACCACTCCCGGCATGGTGGCCGTGATGGAGCACGCCGGGTTCGCCGTGCTGCGCGCGCCGCTGATGGTGCTCGACGGGCCGCTGGTGGCGCAGGAGGTCGACGCCGCGGTGCGCGTGCTCGACCCGGACGCCGACGACTTCCTGGCGGACGTGGCCGTGGTGCAGACCGTGGCGCAGCTGTCGTTCTCCACGCCCGGCACGGACAGGGGCGACACCGGTCCGCAGGACCGGGACACGCTGCTGCCGACCGTGACCCCCGTGCACGTGGCGAAGTTCCGGTACGCGCTCGCCGAGGACGCGGTCGACGGCGCGGTCGCGGCGGGCATGACGCAGACCGCCGGGGCGGTGGCCGAGGTGGTCGGTGTGGGCACGCTGCCGTCCGCCCGCCGTCGCGGCCTGGGAGCGGCGATCACGGCGGCCCTGGCGCGCGACGCGCTCGACCGCGGGGCCGAGCGGGTGTTCCTGTCGGCGGGCAGCGAGGACATCGCGCGGGTGTACGAGCGGGTCGGGTTCCACCGCATCGGCACGGCCTGCATCGCCGAGGCGGAAGCCGGGAGCGGCGGCGCCTGACCCTCCTCGGCGGGTTTTCGGATCGCTTCGCGGGATTGTTCGCGCCGACGGCATTAAGCTGCGCGCGTGATCAGGGTGCTGAAGGACTTCTCCACCGGTGTCGGGCTGCTCGCGAAGGGCTTCGGCCTGGTGTTCCGGTCGCCGAAGCTGCTGCTGATCGGCGCGATACCCGCCGTGATCAGCTCGGCGCTGCTGATCGGCAGCCTGGTGCTGCTGGCGACGAACGTCAACGACATCGCCGCGTGGGCCACGCCGTTCGCGGACGACTGGAGCGAGACCGCCCGCACGGTGACCCGCTTCGCGGCGGGCATCTCGATGATCGGCGCGTTCCTGGCGATCAGCATGCTCGCGTTCACCGCGATCACGATCGTCATCGGCGGCCCGTTCTACGAGCACATCGCCGAGACGATCGAGGACACCGAACTGGGCGGTGTGCCGGACGCCGAGCAGGTGCCGTGGTGGCGGTCCGCGCTCAACGGCGTCCGCGACGCGGTGCTGCTGATCGGGCTCGCGATCCTGTTCGCCGTCCCCCTGTTCGCCGCCGGGTTCATCCCCGTGGTCGGCCAGACGGTCGTGCCGGTGATCGCCGTCTGCGTCAACGCGTGGCTGCTCGGCATCGAGCTGACCGGCATCCCGTTCACCCGGCGCGGCAAGACGTTGAAGGAGCGTCGCGCGGTGCTGCGGAGCAAGCGCGCGACCGCCCTCGGCTTCGCCGTGCCGTCGTACTTGCTGTGCCTGATCCCGTTGGCGGCCATCGTGGTCATGCCCGCGGCGATGGCGGGCGGCACGGTCCTCGCGCACCGCCTGATCACCGGTCAGCCCGGCCGCGTCCCGGCCTACCAGCCCTACCCGAACGGCACCCAGGCCAGCTGAGCCGCCCGGTCGGCGCTGGTCGCCATCAGGCCGGCGTCCGACACGGTCCACAGGTCGTCGCCGATGACGAGCGAGCGGCGCAGCATCCCGGTGGGGTGCCGGACGGTGCCCAGTTCGCTGAACCCGTTGCCGGACAGGCGGAGCACCAGCGAGCCGTCGTCGGCTCCCCTGGTGCGGCTGGACAGCGGCAGCACGAGCAGGCCGGTGGGCGACCAGTACAGGAACGCGTGCGGGTCGTACTCGGCCTCGCTGCTCGTGCCGGGGAGGTGGTACTGCGCCAGGCGTTCCGGCTTGGCCGAGTCGCGCACGTCGAACAGCGACACCTGAGTGCCGGTGACCCGGCCCTGGTCCGTCGCGTCCTGGCCGACGCCGATCAGCCTGCCGTCGCCCGCGGGGTGCAGGTAGGCCGAGTAGCCGTTGATCTTCAACTCCCCCACCACCTTCGGCTTCGCCGGGTCGGCGAGGTCGAGGGTGTAGAGCGGGTCGGTCTGCCGGAACGTGACCACGTAGCCGACCGCGCCGAGGAACCGGACGCTGTAGATCCGTTCCCCCACACCGAGTCCGTCGACCCGCCCGGCCTGCACGAGGGTGTCGCCCTCGCGCTTGAGGACCGTGACGGAGCTCTGCGACCTCGCCCGGTCGAACCCGCTCGTCGTCGCGACCCGAAGGTGCCCCGCGTACTCGGAGAACGAGTACTGGTTGAGCGGAAGGCCTTCCACGACACCGGAGGCGACGTGCTTCGGCGGGCCCGGCCGGGAGATGTCGAACTGGTGGATCGCGGTCGACGGGTTCGCCGCGATCCTGCCCCGGACCGGGAACACCTGCCGCTGGTCGGCGACGTAGAGGTTCTGCTCCGACCCGTAGACGGTGTCACCCGCGGCGACGACGGACACCGGGTCACCGGTGCCGAGCGCGGCGGCGAGGTCGAACGTGAGCACGGTCAGCAGGGAGGAGGCCGTCGGCTGCCGCGGGAAGCTGACGCGCGAGCAGTCGACCAGCGTGCCGTCGCTGCGGGAGGTCGGGGTGGTCAGCTCGTAGCGCGGCAGCCACGCCGACAGCGGCGCGCCGTCGAGCATCCGCTCGTTCTCCCGCAGGGCGTCCGCCTCGGTGCGGGCGCCCTCCGGGTAGACGTAGTTCAGCCGGGGCGACGAGCTGACGACGACCCTCGCCACGCCGCCGACCTGCCGGGCGCCGAGGTAGGCGCCGTCGACCGACAGCGTGCCGATCTCCTTCGGCGCGCCGGACAGGTCGACCAGCACCAGCCGGGCGCCGCCGTTGGGCGCGAAGCTGCCGCCGGGCGCGAACTCGTTGGGCGCCAACGGCTTCTCCATCATCGCCAACGAGGTGGTGACGACGAGGGCGCGGTCGCCGCTGAGCAGGAGCTGCGAGATCGCCGCGCCGGGCAGGGAGAGCGATCCGGTGATCTTGCGGGACGCCACGTCGACGACCCGCAGCGTGCCATCGACGACGGTGACGATCCGCTTGCCGTCGGTCTTGACCAGGTCGGGCTCGTCGACGCCCGCTTCCTGGACGTTCGTGGTCGAGTGCTCCGGCGTGCTCGCCTGCGGCGCCGCGGGAGCCGCCTTCCGCTGGGCGTCGGCGGCCACTCCGGCCTCGGAGTTCATCACGACGCCACCGTCGACCGTGTACCTGCCGCCGTTCCCGCCGTACTCGGCGAGGTGTGGTCGTTCGGCGGCTCTGAACTGCGACAGCACCTCGTCGCACGAGTCGTAGGCCACCAGGTCGACCGGACCGGCCGTGGTGGGGGTCGGCGGCACCAGGGGCAGCCCGCGCTCCAACACCGCGGGCGCGGAGGCCGCGCACACCCCGACGACGACGATCCCCGCCAACACCATTCCCGATCGCTTCATGGCAGGAGGACGGTGGTGGGGGCGGATCGCGTTGCAAGGAAAGCGGAATTGCCGGGAGACCCGCGGGTCCCCCGGCGATCCCCTTGCCGGTACTAGGAGTTGATCTGCTGCGTGATCAGCGTCGCGAAGTTCGAGACCCTGGTGTAGACGCCGGGGTACCCGGCGAGCGCGCAGCCCTCACCCCACGAGGTGATGCCGATCAGCTTGCCGCCGGCGACGAGCGGGCCGCCCGAGTCGCCCTGGCAGGTGTCGGTGCCGCCCTGCGCGTAGGCGGCGCACACCATGTGCGCGGCCTTGAAGTCCGAGCCGTACGCCGAGGAGCAGGTCGCGTTGCTGGTCAGCGGCACGGTGGCCTTGAGCAGGTAGCGCGAGGCCGAACCGCCGGAGGACGTGGTGCCCCAGCCGAGGATCGTGCTGGACGTGCCCGCCGCGTACAGCGCGGTGTCGGACGCGGTCGCGATCGGCAGGGTGGCCTGCGTCAGGTTGGTCGACAGCGTCAGCACCGACACGTCGTTGCCCTGGGTGGCGTCGACGTAGCTCGGGTGGATCCAGATCTTGCTGACGCGCGCGACGACGCCGTTGGTGGCGCGCTTGTCGTCGCGACCCGCCACGACGCGGACCACGGACGGCGAGTCGCCGACGGTGCAGTGCGCGGCCGTGACGACCTTGTTGGGTGCGACCAGCGTGCCGCCGCAGTACTGGGAACCGCTGCTGGTGGCCAGGTAGACCACCCACGGGTAGGTGCTGGTGCTGGCACGGGTGCCGCCCACGATCTGGGCGCCGACCTCACCGTCGGTGGAGGGTGGTGCGGGAGCTGCCGCGGCCACGCTGAAGCCCACCAGTGGGAGCAGGATCGCCACCACGAGCGCGCCAAGCCACGACCGGAGGCGGTGCAGGGTTTCCGCCATGATCATCTCCTTGAGTTGTGACCCGTTTCGGGGTGCACACAGAGCAACAGACCCGCTACTGACGCCACAAGCTCCACTAGACGTAGGCCATTCGGCAGCGTCACCGGCGACGTGATTGACTCGCCCGCAGACCTGTCCCGATTCGAGGAGGATCCGCATGGCCACGCAGAAGCCCGAAGTCGACCTGGTCGAGGGCCCGCCGCCCGCAGACCTGGTCATCAACGACCTCACGGTCGGCGACGGGCCCGAGGCCACCCCGGGCCAGGCCGTCACCGTGCACTACGTGGGCGTCTCGTACGCCACCGGCGAGGAGTTCGACTCCTCTTGGAGCCGCAACGACCCGTTCCGCTTCCCGCTGGGCGGCGGCCGCGTCATCGCGGGCTGGGACAAGGGCGTCGCGGGCATGAAGGTCGGTGGCCGTCGCCAGCTCGTCATCCCGCCGCACCT
>DATMCA010000280.1:0-8994 GCA_035559015.1 Umezawaea sp.
CCAGCGGGGGAACGCTCGCCGAGGGACGCGGTGTGTCAAGCCCCGAACGCCGTCCACCGGACGGCCGATCGGGCGGATTTCCGTTAACTGACAACGGCTCCGAGCGACCGCGTCGGTGGATCGCCGGTGGATAGCGTGGGCGGATCTACACCACGGAGGTGGCATGGACCACTCACCTGTCCGTCGTGGGCGTCGGCGCCCTGTCGTGCTGATCACCGCGCTGTTCTCGGTCGCCGCCCTCATCGCGGGCAACCCCAGCGTGACCGCCGCACCCCTCGACGATCCCCTGCACCACTGGCAGTTCGACCACTGGCCGCAGCAGCAGCCGTGGCAGCAGACCCGTGATTCCGCCCGCGTGGCGGCGCAGGCCGGGTTCCCCGGTCCCGTCGACCCGCAGAACTGGGTCAACCCCGACCACATGACGTGGGAACGGGACTACAAGAAGGTGCCCGGCACCAACTGGGCCGATCCGGCGGTCAAGGGGTCGGTGCGCACCTTCAAGGGCGCGCTGGTCCTGCTGGACTACCCGAACCAGCCGTTCGTCGTCACGCAGCCGGAGCGGTCGACGGTGTTCGGCAACCCCAGCGCGGAGGCGAGCGGCGTCCCGCGCGACCAGGTCGCCCAGTTCTACCAGGACTTCCTGAACAAGCCGAACGCCATCAACCGCGGCCACACCGTGCACGAGTACTGGATGGAGGACTCCGGCGGGCGCTACGGCGTCGACCTGAAGGGGTTCGGCCCGTACACGATGCCGGGCAAGGACCACGAGTACGCCATGGAGTTCCAGGGCGGCACCGGCTGCCCCGCGGGTGACACGTGCAACCGCAACATCCGCACCGACGGCAACGCCGCCTGGGTGGCCGCGGTCGGCGCGGAAGTGCCCAAGGGGTTCGACTTCGTCTACTTCCTGTCGGCGGGCCAGGACGAGTCCGGGACGTGGCAGGAGTTCGGGATGATGAAGTTCCCGACCAAGGAGGACGTGACCGACGAGTTCGGCCCGCCCGACCCCGCGCTGCCGAACTGGTCGCGCACCCGCTACGTCGACTGGACGTCGTGGGCCGCGGGCTCCAGCATCTGGCCGAACGCGGGCGGCGGTTCGTCCACCCAGGCGGAGAGCTCCGGCCAGGGCGTGTACGCGCACGAGCTGAGCCACCTGCTCGGCATCGGCGACAACTACAACAACCCGTACGGCTCCCCGCCGCGCCGCGACTACAACGGCATCTGGGACATGCTCTCGCGCGGCTCGTTCAACGGCCCCGGCGGCCCGCACTCGCGGTGGGTGATCCCGGCGACCGCAGGCGGGTCGATGGGTGCTCAGCACATGCTGCGCAACAAGATCAAGCTCGGCATCGTCGACGAGCGCAACGTGCTGCGGCTGTCCAGGGAAGCGCTTGCCGGCTCCGGGGTGGTCGTCGCGAAGGTCACCGCCCGCACGGTCCAGCCGGGGCCGACCGGGTTGTCGGGCGTCAACATCGCCCTCGGCACCGGTGACCTGGCCCCGGCCTGCGACGTCCGGACCGACCCGTTCTGCGACGGCCGCGGGTACCAGAACTACACGGTCGAGGTCGTGGACCGGATGGGCGTGGACTCGTTCACGCCGGACGCGGGCGTGCTGCTGGCCAAGACCAAGAACGAGGACAACGCGCCGTTCGCGTGGGTCGTGGACGCCAACCCGCAGGACATCGGCATGACCGACTACGTCCTGCCTGACGGGACCGGCGTGCCCATCACGGTCGGCGACTACCGGCAGCTGGCGGACGCGCTGTTCCACGCGGGCACGAACTCGGGCAGCGAGTACGAGTACGTCGACCAGGCCAACCGGCTGCACTTCTACGTGCTGGACGTCAAGCGCGACGACCAGGGCGTCCTGTCCTACACGGTGGCCATCCGGTCGCTGGACGGCGCGGGCCCGCAGCAGCGGGGCGCGCGGGTCCTGCCGACGACCGGCCGTGCCGGGACGGACGGCGTGGCGACCTGCCGGTTCCCGCTGGTCAACACCGGCCGAGCCGCTCCTCCGACCGGGCAGCACCCGGAACCCGTCACCCAGTACGTCGACGGCGACGTGTACCGGGTGACGGCGAGGGCGGAGGGCACCGGCTGGTCCGTCGAGGTGCCCAACGCCCTGGCGACGGCGAAGTTCGGCGCGCAGGTGGAGGTTCCGGTGCACGCCAGGCGCGACGGCGGCCCGCTGATGTCGAAGGTGACCCTCACGGCCACGTCGGAGAGCAACCCGGCCAAGACCGCGACCGCCTCCTGCACGGTGGTCGGGAGGTAGCCGCACCGGGCGCCGGCGTGATCGCGCCGGCGCCCGACGCGGTCGTCAACCGGACGTCGGGGGTGCCGCGGTCGGGAAGGTGACCCGGACGGTGGTGCCCAGGCCGGGGGTCGAGGTGACGCCGACCGTGCCGCCGTGCGCGGTCACGATCCCCTCGACGATGGCCAGCCCCAGACCCGACGTACCCCCGCTGTCGCGGCCACGGCTGGGGTTGGCGCGGTAGAAGCGCTCGAACACGTGCGGCAGGTGCTCCGGCTCGATCCCGGCCCCCTCGTCGCGCACCGCGACCACCGCCTGCCCGTCCTGCGCGTCGACGGTGACGGTGACCGGTGTCCCGGGGCGGGTGTGCTGCACGGCGTTGCCGACTAGGTTGCGCAGCACCTGCTGGATGCGCGGGCCGTCCCCGTCGACGACCGCCTCAGCCGCCCCGCGCAACGCGATGGCCCGGTCGGAGCTGACCACGAGGGCGTCGTCCACGACCTCGGCGGCCAGGGCCACCACGTCCACCGGACCGCGGTTCAACGGTCGGGCGGCGTCCAGGTTGGCCAGCAGTTCCAGTTCGTCGACGAGCAGTCGCATCCGGCCCACCTCGGCCTGCATCCGTTCCATGGCGTGGTCGAGCTGCTCCGGGTCGCTCAGACCGCCCTGCGCGTACAGGTCGATCCAGCCGTGGATCGTGGCCAGCGGGGTGCGCAGTTCGTGGCCCGCGTCGGCGACGAAGCTGCGCAACCGGTCCTCGGCCCTCCGCCGTGCCTCGAACGCGTCCTTGACCGCGACGGCTACCGCGGCTTCCGGGCCGGCGAGCAGCAGGACGCGGATCAGCCGCCACCGGGAAGGCCCCTTCACGGCGCCACCGGCCTGAGGCTGTACCCGAACCCGCGCACGGTGTGGATCATCGACGGCCCGCCGAAGTCGATCTTGCGACGCAGGTTCGAGACGAACCGCTCGACCACGCCCGCGTCGCCGCCGAAGTCGTACTGCCACACGTGGTCCAGGATCTGCGCCTTGGACACCACCCGTCCGGTGTTGGCCAGCAGGTAGCGCAGCAGCCGGAACTCGGTGGGGGACAGGTCGACCGGACGCCCGCCGCGGGTCACCACGTGCCGGGCCTCGTCCATCTCCAGGTCGCCGCAGCGCGACACGCTCTCCGGCGCGGCGGGCGGCACGCGCCGGGCCCGCCGCAGCAGCGCCTCCAGCCGCGCGGCGAGCTCCACCACGTTGAACGGCTTGGTGAGGTAGTCGTCGCCGCCCAGCCGCAGACCGCGCACCCGGTCGTCCAGCTCGTCGCGGGCGGTCAGGAACACGACCGGCACGTGGACGCCCCGCGAGCGGAGCAGGTGCAGCAGGTCGAATCCGTCCGTGCCGGGCAGCATCACGTCCAGCACGATCGCGTCGGGCGGGCGCGCCCCGATCGCGGCCAGGGCGGCGGGCACGTCGCCCGCCACCTCGACCTCGAACCCCGCGAACCGCAGCGCGGACAGCAGCAGCTCCCGCAGACCGGGGTCGTCGTCCACCACGAGGATGCTGTCCACGTCCCCCATCACACCACCCTGGCGGGCACGGGATCGTGCTCCTGTCGGGGATCGGTGAGCCGCGTGCCCTCCACGTCCAGGTTCGGCAACGCCCGGTCGAGCCACCGCGGCAGCCACCAGGCACCGTGCCCGGCCAGCGCCAGCACCGCGGGCACGAGGGTCATGCGGACCAGGAACGCGTCCAGCAGAACGCCCACCGCGAGCGCGAAGGCGATGGGTTTCAGCGTCGCGTCGCCGTCCGGGATGAAGCTCGCGAAGACCGCGACCATGATCAGGGCGGCCGCCGCGACCACGCGCGCCGAGGCCCGGAACCCCCGTGCGACGGCGCGTCGCGGGTCGCCGCCCCGCACGTACTCCTCGTGCACGCGGCTGATCAGGAAGACCTCGTAGTCCATCGCCAGGCCGAACAGGACCGCCATGAGGATGATCGGCATGAAGCTGATCACCGGTCCGGTGCGCGGCACCCCGACCAGGTCGGCGAGCCACCCCCACTGGAACACCGCGACCACGGCGCCCAGCGACGCGCCGACCGACAGCAGGAACCCCAGCGTCGCCTTGAGCGGCACCACCACCGACCGGAAGGCCACCATCAGCAGCAGGAACGCCAGGCCGACGACGATCAGGGCGAAGGGCACGAGCGACGCCCTGAGGTGCTCGGAGATGTCGATGCCGATGGCCGTCGCGCCGGTGACCCCGACGGATCGCCCACCCGCGGCTTCGAGGTCGGCCACCACCCGCTCGGTGCGCTCGTCCTGCGGGCCGGTCTCGGGGATCACCCGCACCAGCGCGTACCGGCCGTCCGCGGACAGCTGCGGGCTTCCGACGGAGGCCACCCCGTCCACCGCGCCGAGCCTCCCGACCAGCGCCGTGGCGTCGCCCCCGTCCCGGAGGTCGGCCAGGACCAGCAGCGGGCCGGTGGAGCCCGGTCCGAACGCGGCGGCCGTCAGGTCGTACGCCTGCCGCTGGGTGCTGGCGGCCGGAGCGGAGCCGTTGTCGGTGAGCGCGAGCCGCAACCCCGCCGCGGGCACGGCCAGGACGCCGAGCGCCGCGACCACGGCCAGCGTCGTGACCAGCGGTCGACGGGTGACCAGCCGCACCCAGCGCGTGCCCGTGGTCGGCCTGCCGTTCCCGGCCTCGCGCTCGACGGTCCGTGAGCCGGGCTTCGGGCGCAGCCGTTCGCCGACGACGCCCAGCAGGGCCGGGATCAGCGTGACCGCCACCAGCACCGCGACGACCACGGCGGCGGCCGCGGCCAGCCCCATCGCGGTCAGGAACGGGATCCGGACGACGGCCAGCCCGGCCAGGGCGATGACCACGGTGAGGCCCGCGAACACCACGGCGGTGCCCGCCGTGCCGATGGCGCGCGCCGTGGACTCGGCCACCGACAGGCCCGACGCCAGTTGGGACCGGTGCCGCGCGACGATGAACAGCGCGTAGTCGATGCCGACCGCCAGCCCGAGCATCAGGGCCAGGGCGGGCGCGGTCGTCGGCAGGGTCAGCGCGCCCGCGGCGGTGGCCAGGCCGGTGAGGGTCGCGGCCACCCCGAGCAGCGCGGTGAGCATCGGGAGTCCGGCCGCCGCCAGCGAGCCGAACGTGATGACGAGGACGACCAGCGCGATCAGCACCCCGGCCGCCTCCGCGCCCCGGCCCTCCTCGTCGGCTTTGCCGCCGTACGCCGACCCGCCGAACTCCACCCGCAGCCCGGCCTCGCGGGCCGGTGCGAACACGTCCTCCAGCGCGTCACGGGCGCCGGTGTCCAGGTGCGCGGGCTTCTCGCGGTAGGCGACGGTCGCCAGGGCGGTGCCACCGTCCGGTGAGACCGCCCCGGCGGTGAACGGGTCGACCACTCCGGCGACCAGCGGAGCCCGCGCCGCGGCGGCCAGGGTTTGTTCGATGACGGCCTCGTGCTCGGCGACCCGGTGGCCCGTCGGCGCGACGAACACCACCTGCGCGTAGGCGCCCGACGAGGCGGGGAACTGCTCGGTGACGGTCCTCAAGGTCTGCTGGGCGCGTGAGCCGGGGATGGAGAAGTCGTCCTCGTACGCGCCGCCCGCGGTGGCGGCGAGCGCCCCGAGGGCGATCAGGACGGCGAGCCAGGTCACCAGGACGGTCCGGCGGTGCCGGTGGGTCCAGGCGCCGAGCCGGTGCAGCAGTGCGGCCATCGGATGACCTCCCGTGGTCGTGGGTCCAGGAGGCCTCATCGCACCGCCCGCGCCTGACGGCTCGGCGCCCGTGAACCTGACGGTTTCCTGAGCGTCGGTGTGCGGGGCGGCACCCTGGACGACGACGATCAGGACAGGACTGCGGGAACTGCCCCCTGGCTCGACCAGCGAGTGTGGGTAAGAGCTATGAGGTGCAACGACTTGTTCGCTCTTGGGCGAGGACTGTCCACTGAGGTCTCACGCCGGGTCATGGCCTGAGGTTGGGCAACTGCTGTTCCAGCAGTTCCAGGTCCGTGCGTGCGCGGTCGAGTTCCGGGTGGTCGAACATCTTCAGCGCTACCCGGCCGACCTCTTGCTCGAAGGCGGCGAAGTCGCGGGCCGCGGCGAACAGGCGTTGGGAGGCCGGGTGGTCCTCGTGCGCCGCGCCCATGGCCCGTGCGAGTGCGGCCAGCGCTCGCACGTCGTCCAGCTCGGCGTTGAACTGGGCGGTGATGCGGTTCATCCAGTCCTTCGCCGGTGAGGCGGGGATCGCCCCGACCACGGCGGCGACCCGGTGCACCGAGTGCTCGCACCGGGCCACCACGGCCGACCACCGGTCGACCGGAGGGGACAGCGGACGCGATGGGAAGCGCTTCTCGTGCCGGTGGAGCACGACGCCCATGCCCAGCCCGATGGCCGCGCCGGGAGCACCGCCGTACGCGGTCGTCAGCCACAGCAGCTCGATGATCCCGGAGCCCTCGCCGCCGGACGGGAAACCACCGCCGGCGATCGTCAACCCGCCGAAGAGGGCGAAGACGCTGCCCCACCCGATCGCCAGACCCGACCGCACCGATCTCCCGATGATCCCCATCCGCCGATGCTGACACGCCCGAAGTGGATCAGGGGTCGGAATCGGCGGACCGGTGCGGCGGACCGCCGATTCCACGTCTGGTCCGAGCCGCCTACTGTCGACGCCAGAAGGGTTTCCTCGCGGGGCGATCGGCACCTCCGTGCTGCTGGCTGTGGGCCAGGTTGGTCAGGACGACGGTCAGGGTCT
This sequence comes from Umezawaea sp., assembly GCA_035559015.1. GTDB lineage: Bacteria > Actinomycetota > Actinomycetes > Mycobacteriales > Pseudonocardiaceae > Umezawaea. The sequence goes on from DATMCA010000280.1 coordinate 7,006, forward strand.
GCCGGTACGCGCGGTTGCCCGCGGCCAGTCGCCGGTAGATCTTCGCGGCTTCTTCGAGGGGCTTGACGGCGTCGGCGTGCCGTCCCATCTCGCTGAACTGGAAGCCGAGGTTGTTGAGCGCCATGGCGAGGTTGGGCAGGGCGCCGCGGTTCTTCGCTGCCGGCGGGCGGAAGACGGCGGCTGACTCCTGGAGCAACTCGACCGCGTCCTCAAGCCGGCCGACCGACCCGTAGCTGTTCCCGAGGTTCGACAGCGCGGTGCCGAAGTGGGACAGGTGGAGGGGGTGCCGCGATACGACGCGCCGGTAGATCTCGACGGACTCCTCCGCCGCGGCAAGGGCTTCCGCGTTCTTGCCGACGGCGGCGTGGCGGTTGGCCAGGTTGGTGAGCGCCCCGGCGAGATCGGGCAGGTGGTCGTCGTTCCGCGCCGCCTGGGACCGGCGCAGTTCGACGGACTCCTCCGCGGGGGCGATGGCGTCCGCGTGTCGACCGACGTCGGCGTACTGGATGCCGAGGTTGTTGAGCGCCATGGCGAAGTCCGGCAACAGGGTGGGGTCCTGCCCGGTCGAGGCCCGGTAGATCGTGATGGCCTCCTCCGCGATGGTCAGGGCCTTCTTGCGGCGACCGAGCCTGCCGTGCCCGGCCGCCAGGGCGCCGGCGAGGTTCCCCTTGAGCGCCGGGTTCCGCACCGCGAGGTCCCGGTACAGGGCGACGGCCTCCTCGGACGGGGTGATCGAGTCCGCGAGCCGCCCGGTCAGGGCGTAGAAGGTGCCGAGGTTGTTCAACGCGCTCCCCAGGTCCGGCATGGTGGCGTCGTCCTCCGACGCCGCTCGACGCCACACCGCGAGTGCCTCCTCGGTCCGTTCGACCGCCTTCGCGTGCTCGCCGCTCTCGTGGTAGGCGATGCCGAGTCTGTCCAGTGCCCTCGCGAGGTCCACCAGGGAGGCGGGGTCGTCGGCCGCTCGCGCCCGCCAGGTCTTGACCGCTTGCGTTAACACCGAGATCGCGTCCATGCCCGAATCGCCTTCCCCCAGAACCAATGCCGGCGGTGGATCACAGGCGGATCGTCTCGATCACCGGGGCGGAATCGAGCGGGGACCGCCGTGCAACGCCGGAGGCGTCCCGCGAGTGTCACCGGGTGATGAGCAACGACAGCGGAAGCCCGGCAGCCGGTCGTGACGGCGGTGGTCCCGTCGTGAACGACGTCCCGAAGACCACCCGGTCCGGCGGACCGCGGCACAGAGCCACCGGCTCCAAGGGGCGGAGGGGGGTTCGGCGGTTCCTGCCGTCGCCGAAGCTGGCGGCGGGCCTGTTCGTGCTGTTCTCGGCTCTCGCGGGGGCGGCGTTCGCGGTCGCGCTGTCGCTCGTGGAGATCCCGGAGCCCAACGACTTCGCGACCCGCGAGGCGACGATCTTCACCTGGGCCGACGGTTCGCGGATCACCCACGTCGGCGTGAACCGCCAGCCCGTCGAGTTCGACCAGATCCCGGAGGTCGTGCGGCACGCCGTGCTCGCAGCCGAGGACCGCTCGTTCTACAGCGATCCCGGGGTCTCCATCACCGGCGTGCTGCGCGCGGTGAAGAACAACATCACCGGCGACGGCGGGAACCTCCAGGGCGGGTCGACGATCACCCAGCAGTACGTGAAGAACTACTACCTCACGCAGGAGCAGACCTTCAGCCGCAAGGCGGAGGAGGTCCTGGTGTCCATCAAGATCGCCAACGAGACGCCCAAGGACACCGTCCTGCGGGACTACCTCAACACCGCGTTCTTCGCCCGCGGCACCTACGGCATCGAGGCGGCGGCACGGGCCTACTTCGGCGTGCCCGTCTCCGGGCTGGCCGACGACCCGGCGCGGTCCGCCTACCTGGCCGCGATCATCGCGGCCCCGTACTACTACGCGACCGCGCCGGACGACCCCGAGGCCGCGAAGGCGTTGCGGGAGCGGTGGGACTCCGTCCTGGACGGCATGGTCCAGGAGGGGTGGCTC
>DATMCA010000281.1:0-12621 GCA_035559015.1 Umezawaea sp.
CCGCAGAGCACGGCCAGCGCGGCCTCGCTGATCTCCGACAACCCCGGCGACGGTCTGCCGCGCAACGCTGCCAGGGTCTCGGCCAGCCGCACCGCCTCGACCGCGCTCGCCGTCGACGCGGGCAGGTCCTCCGCCCGCAGCACCGACGCCGCCCGCGCGAACCAGCGCGGCACCGCGTCACCCCGCTCGGCGCACTCCCACAGGTGCGCGTACCAGCCGGGGGAGTCGATCCCGGCGCCGTAGCCCGACGACGACGCCAGCCGACCGTGGCTCCATGGCACCCACGTGCCCGACACCTTGCGCCTCGGCAGACCCTTCAACAGCGCGGTGTCCGCCGTCGCGGGCGGCAGCACCCGCAGCGCGGGCACGTGCCACGCCCCGCACACCACCGCGATCGGCCCCTCGGTCTCCTTCAACGCCTTGCGCAGCGACTGCCGCATGTGCGCCTCGCGGCGCAGCGTCCGGTCGTCCACCTCGTCGGCGAACTCCTCGCGCAGCGCCGTCATCGCCTCCGCGACGGCACCCGCCAGCTCCCTGGGATCGGCGGCGCCGTGGTGCTCGACCACGTCCTCCCACCAGCGCTCCGGGTCGTCGAACCCGGCCGCTTCGGCCAGCACGCCCAGCGGGTCCACCACGGCCCGCCGCTCGGACGGCTCCGCGCCCAGCGACGCGGCGGCGGGCAGGTCGAAGAACCGCACCGGCACGGCGTTGGCGTGCGCCCACGTCAGCGCCCGCCACTCCGGCGAGAACTCGGCGAACGGCCAGAACGCGGCCGCCGACGGTTCGGCCTCGTCGTGCAGCAGCAGCGCCACCGGCGGCACCAGCGACGGCAGGTGCTCCAGCAGCGCGTCGCCCTCCGGCGGGCCCTCGATCAGCACGACCTCGGGCCGCACGGCCGCCAGCGCGGCCGCGACCATGCGGGCCGAGCCGGGACCGTGGTGCCGGATGCCGAGCAGCACCACCCGATCCGGCAGCACCTGGTCGCGAGGAGCCATCAGGCGCCGCTCACCGTGTAGCCGGAGGTGTCCAGGTCCTGGCAGGCCCGGTACAGGTCGCGCCACTCGACGCGCTCCTTGATCACGGCCTCCAGGTACTCCTGCCACACCGCGCTGTCCGACACGCGGTCCTTGATCACCGCGCCGAGCAGGCCCGACGCCAGCTCGTCCGCGCCCAGCGAGCCGTCGCCGAAGTGCCCGGCCTGGGCCATGCCGCCCGCGATCACCGAGATCGCCTCGGCCGTCGACAGGCTGCCGCTCGGCTTCTTCAGCTGGGTACGACCGTCCACGGTGGAGCCGTTGCGCAGCTCGCGGAAGATCCGCACCACCCGGCGCACCTCGTCCAGCGCGGGCGGCTCGGCGGGCAGTTGCAGCGCACGGCCGAGCTGGCTCGCCCGCGACGTGACGATCCGCACCTCGTCGTCCTCGGTCGCGGGCGGCGGCAGCACGACGGTGTTGAACCGGCGGGCCAGCGCCGACGACATCTGGTTCACGCCGCGGTCGCGGTCGTTCGCCGTCGCGATCACGGTGAAGCCCGGCACGGCTTGGACGTGTAGGTTCAGCTCCGGCACCGGCAGCGCCTTCTCGGACAGGATCGTGATGAACGAGTCCTGCACCTCGGCGGGCATCCGGCTCAGCTCCTCGACCCGCGCCACCGCGCCGGTCTGCATCGCCCGGAGCACCGGACTCGGCACCAGCGCGGCCTCGCTCGGCCCCTCGGAGATCAGCCGCGCGTAGTTCCAGCCGTACCGCACGGACTCCTCGCTGGTGCCGGCCGTGCCTTGCACGACGAGCGTCGAGTCGCCGCTCACCGCCGCCGCCAAGTGCTCGGACAGCCACGACTTCGCGGTGCCCGGCACGCCGACCAGCAGCAGCGCCCGGTCCGTCACGAGCGTGCTGACGGCCACCTCCACCAGCCGCCTGCTGCCCACGTACTTCGGCGTGATCACCGTGCCGTCCGGCAGGGTGCCGCCCAGCACGTACGTCACGACGGCCTGCGGCGACATGCGCCAGCGCGGCGGGCGGGGCCGGTCGTCCGCGGCGGCCAGCGCGGCCAGTTCGGCGGCGTACTGCTGTTCCGCGGCGGGCCGCAGCACGGTTTCGGTCGTCACTGGACGGGTTCCTTCCGGTCGAAAGCCTGGCTGAGTTTCATGCGGAGCCGCAGCACTTCCAGTTCGATCGAGTGCTCCGGCCACCGCTCGGTGACGCGCGCCCAGTTCGCGCCGAGCACCTCCGCGTCGCCCCGTGCCAGCAGCACGGCGGGCGGGCGCCCGGCCCGCCACCTCGGTTCGCGCATCGCGGCGTAGCGGTCGAGCAGCGCCGCCGTCGACTCCGCCGACCACGGCGCGGGCAGCTGCGAGCACGCGTGGTCCAGCAGGTCGTAGTTCCACTGGTGCGACACCGCGATCACCGTGCGCGCGGACAGCTCCGCGGGCAGCGACGCCAGCATCTCCAGCTGCTCCATGCCCGTCAGCGTCCGCGTCGCCGCCACCGCCCACGGGCTCGCGTCGACGGCCCGCGCCAACCGCTGCGCCACCCCGCGCAGCAGCGCCGCCGCCCACGGGCCCCGGCTCAGCACCTCCGCCGCGCCCTCGTCGTCGGTCGAGAGCCGGTCCGTCCAGTGCGCCGTCGGAACGCTCGCCGCCGCGGCCCGCAACCGGCCGGCGACCCCGACCTCGGACCCGTCGCGCAGCAGGTCGCGCGCCTCCTCCGGGCCGGGCAGCGCTTCGGCCCACAGTTCGTCGGTCCGCACGTCGAACCCGTCGCCGGTCAGGTGCAGGCCCCGACCCAGCCGGGCGGCCGCCCGGTCCGCCAACGCCGACGACGGCAGCGTCCGCAGCAGCCGGACCGCCTCGTCGTGCACGCCGATCGACCGGTCGTCCAGCGCCGACTCCAACAGCTCCTCGTCCTCGGCGCAGAGCCCGGTCTCCAGCGCGCTCACCAGCGCCTGCCGGTCCACCGCTCGCCGCTGCACGGCGAACTGCTCGGCCAGGAACGCCCGCGTGCCCACCGGATCGGCCCGCCGCGCCCGGCGCAGCGCGGCCGGCCGCTGCGTGCTCGGCAGGTCCAACACCTCGTCCAGGTCGACCAGGTCGGCCGACACCCCGGCGCCGGTCGCCCACGCCCACCCCGGCCGCGTCCCGGCCAGCCACCGGCCGCGCGACCCCAGCACCGCGGCCACCGCCGGCCGCAGACCGGGGTGCGTCGTGCCCAGCACCAGCAGCTCCGGCAGCGACCGGTGCTCGGCCACCACCCCCGCCGCGCGGGCCTTGCCGCACCACTCGGTCAGCAGCACCTGGTCGTCCACCGCCGCGATCTGGGTGAACACCTCCCGAGCCGCCGCGCCGACGACCTGTTCCCGCGTGCTCGGAGCGGGCTCCAGCTCGGCCACCTCGACGACCACCGGCAGCGCCGCGCCGAACGCGGCGGGCCCGCCCACCGCGCAGTCGTCCAGCAGCGCGTCCGGAGCCCCACCGCCCCGGTGCGCGCCGACCAGCAGCTGCCGCACCGTGTCCTCCCACCGCGCCCGCACGTTCACACCGCACGCACCAACGCGGCCAGGGGCACGACTCGGCGCTCGCGGCCGACGAGCGCCCGACCCGTGGAGCGGGCGGGGGTGCAGCGCCGCGGCGGGGCGGCCAGGAGACCGCGGAGGACTTCGTCCCACAGGGGCTTCTCGGTCACGGGGGTTCCTCCGGCGGGCGTGGTCGAGGGGTTCGGGGTGGTCACGCGACGACCTCCGGGGCCTTGCCGGGTTCGGCCACCGCGCCGAGGCGCAGGCTGTGGCCGTCCCAGACGCCCCAGGCGTCGAACGGCTCGCCGCCGGTCACGGCCAGCGCCCGGTCCAGGGCCACGTCGCCGCGCACCGGGAGACCGCGCCGGCCCTCGTCGACCAGGAACCGGACGTCGCCGCTGGCGCGCACACCGGCGCAGCCGAGCGGGTGCAGGCGCTGCCACGGGTCGGCGCGGAGCGCGGGTTCCAGCCCCGCCAAGGCGTCCCGCCACGTCGGCGGCACCGGGATCGCGTCCGCGGGGCGCTCGGCGACCAGCTCGCCCGCCGCCACGCGGCGCGGGGACGCGCCGGGGTACGGGTGGAGCGTGCCCGTCACCTCCGAGCCGTGGGGGAGCAGCGGTGGCGGTTTCGCGCCATTCGCGGAGTGCTTCACGCCGACGACCCACTCGGCCCTGTCCCGACCCCAGATCCACTGCTGGACCGTGCGGAGCGGACCGTCCTCGGTCTCCAGCCGGAGCAGCGCGACCCAGCGGTCCGACCAGCCCGGTGCCGAGCGCACCTGCTCCTCCGTCACGGAGAAGCCGAGCCTGGTGCGCACGACGTCGCTCAGCGGGCCCTCAGCGGCCTCGGACAGCCGTGCCAGCAGGTGGAGCCCCCCGAGCCGATCGGCGGCGTCCACGGCCCACTGCGGGCCCCCTGCGGCCACGATGTCGCGCAGCTCGCCGATCGCCGTGGCGAGGCCCTTCGCCTGGGCGTCGACCATCCGGGCGGTGATCGCGTGCCACCAGGCCGCGTCCCGGCCCGGCAGACCGGCGATGCCGGAGCCCGCCAGGTCGCTCAGCCAGTCGCGCAGCGCCACGACCCCGCCGCGCACGGCCTCGGCGCGCTTCCGCGCCGTCTTCTCCTTGGCGCGGGCCCGCCGCTCCTCCGCCTCCGGCGAGGTGTCCAGGGGCACCGCCACCGCGTGCCGCTTCGACACCCAGTCGGACACCCAGTCCGGCACGGCCTCCTCGACCGCCACCTCGCCGCGCGCGTGCAGCAGCTGCACCGCCACCGCGTGCTTGCACGGGAACTTCCGCGACGGGCACGAGCACTTCGTCGCCCGGTCGCCCAGGTCGACGCACACCCGGTACGGGTTCTTGCCGCTACCGGGGCACGAGCCCCACAGGACCTGCGGGGTCCGGCCCAGACCGGTCCACCCCGCGGCCCCGGCCAACCGGGTGGCGCTGCTCGCCACCTGGCTGTCCGGCGCCAGCTCCAGCACTGCCTGCGCGTCCATGGTCGAGAAGTTATCGGCGCGCACCGACAAAAACAGGTCAATCCAGGTCGGGACCCCTGCGGGCCCAGGACCACGCGTACTTCGGGTCCTCGGTCGCCAGCGCCGCCTCGCCCAGTTCCAGCGGTCGGAACGTGTCGACCATGACCGCCGTCTCGTCGAAGTAGTCGACGCCCAGCGACGCCTCCACCGCGCCCGGCTGCGGACCGTGGGTGCAGCCCGACGGGTGCAGCGACAGCGACCCGATCCCGATGCCGGACCCCTTGCGGGCCTCGTAGTTCCCGCCGACGTAGAACATCAGCTCGTCGGAGTCCACGTTGGCGTGGTTGTACGGCACCGGCACGGACAGCGGGTGGTAGTCGACCTTGCGGGGGACGAACGAGCACACCACGAAGTTCGGGCCCTCGAACGTCTGGTGCACCGGCGGCGGCTGGTGCACGCGCCCGGTGATCGGCTCGAAGTCGCGGATGTTGAACGCCCACGGGTACAGGCAGCCGTCCCAGCCGACGACGTCGAACGGGTGGTTCGCGTAGGTGAACCTGGTCAGGCCCGCGCGGTGCCGCACGAGCACGTCGACGTCCTCGCCGTCCACGAGCAGGGGTGACGTCGGGCCGCGCAGGTCGCGCTCGCAGAACGGCGAGTGCTCCAGGAACTGGCCCTTGCCGGACAGGTACCGCTTCGGTGGTCCGATGTGCCCGGTGGCCTCCAGGACGAGGATGTCCATCGCCTGATCAGGTACCACTCGATAGGTGCACGAAGTGGGGATCACGACGTAGTCGCCGTCGCCCACGGTGATCGCGCCATAGATCGTCTCGATGGTCCCGCTGCCGCTGCGCACGTAGAGGAGTTCGTCGCCCGCGGCGTTCCGGTAGAGCGGGCTCGGCGCCGAAGCGACCACGAACCCGATCGTCACGTCGGCGTTGCCGAACAGCGTCCGCCTGCCGGTCACGGCGTCGACGCCCTCGTCCGGCCAGGTCAGGTCGGGTGTCTTGAAGTGGCGCGGCTTGAGGGGGAGGTTCGGCGCGGTGGTGCCGCGGGTCTCCTCGACGGTCTGCGCGTCCACGATCGCGGTGGGCAGGAACCGGTGGTAGAGCAGTGCGGAGTCGGCCGAGAAGCCCTCCACGCCCATGAGCTCCTCCGCGTACAGCCCGCCCTCCGGATCGCGGAACTGGGTGTGGCGCTTTCGGGGGATCTCACCGACTTGGCGGTAGTACGCCATGATCACTCCGGGCGTTCGATAGTCGGACATCTTTGTTCATTGACCGATACGCCACTAGCGTGTCAGCCGTGTCAAGCGCCTTCGAACTCCGTGCGCCAGGTCCACGCGGTACTCCGCCCCTGCTGGCAAGGCTTGTCGACGATGCCGCGTTGTTCCCCCCGGGCAACGCGTCGATGCCCGACGCGGTGCGCGGGCACCTCGACGCGCGCGTCGGCGAGTGGGCGGGAGCGATCGGCCTGTTCCTGTGTCCAGCGTCACGTCTGGCTGAGTTGATCACCGAGTTGATCAAGGTCAAGCCGGTCAAGCCGATCGCCCTCTCGCTGGTCATCGACACCGGCCTCGGCGGTGTCCCCAAGGCCGTGTCGATCGTCGAGTCCCGCAGCGAGCTGCTCGCCCTGCGCATGGTCGAGATGCCCGCGCCCTCCGACGTGGACGAGGTGTGGCTCGAACGCGTGTCGGAGTTCGTGCCCGAGGACGTGATCCGCGTGGTCGAACCCCGGCGCGGGGGCGCCGAGTGGCTCGACGGCGTGCGCCGCGTCATCGAGCACGGGAGCTGGCCCAAGCTGCGCTGCGGCGGCGTCAGCAAGGAGAACTTCCCCAGCGTCGACGAGGTCGCGGACTTCCTCGCCGTGGTCAGCCACAGCGGGGTCGCCTTCAAGGCCACCGCCGGCCTGCACCACGCCGTGCGGCAGACCGACGAGGCCACCGGGGTCACCCACCACGGGTTCCTCAACCTGCTCGTCGCGACCGCCCGGTCGCTCGCGGGCGGCGACGTCCGGGAAGCGCTGGCCAGCACCGACGGCGCGGCCCTCGCGGCCGAGGCGAGCAAGCTGGCCGACCCGGCCGCGCACGCCGTCCGCGGCGTCTTCGCGTCCTACGGCTCGTGCTCGCTGGCGGACCCGATCAAGGACCTCGACGACCTGGACCTGCTGTGACCTGGATCGACGACCCGGCCTTCACCGGCGACGACCCGTTCGGCCCGCAGACGCTCCCGTACGGGGTCGTCGACGCGGGCGTCGCGGTGCGCGTCGGCGACCAGGCCGTGCCGCTGCGCCCGCTTGCGGGCTTCTTCGGCGACCGGCTGGCCGACCTGGTCACCGCGGACTCGCTCGACCCGCTGCTGCGGGCCGGGCGGCCCGCGTGGAGCGAACTGCGTGCCCGGCTCGTGGAGATGGTGGCGCTGACCGCCGCTCCGCGCGGCGCGTCCCTCGTCCCGCTCGACGGCGCGGTCCTGCCGTTCACGGTCGCCGACTACGTCGACTTCTACTCGTCGCGGCACCACGCGGAGAACGTCGGCAAGATCTTCCGGCCGGACAACGCCGCGCTCCCGCCGAACTGGACGCACCTGCCGATCGGCTACCACGGCCGCGCGGGCACGGTCGTCGTGTCCGGCACGAACGTCGTGCGCCCGCACGGCCAGCGCCACGGCAAACCGCACCCGGAGTTCGGGCCCTCCCGGCGGCTCGACGTCGAGGCCGAGGTCGGCTTCGTCTGCGGCGGCCCGGTCGCGACCCGGCTGTCCACCTCGCGGGCGGTCGAGCACGTGTTCGGCGCGGTCCTGCTCAACGACTGGTCCGCGCGGGACGTGCAGGCGTGGGAGTACCAGCCGCTCGGCCCGTTCCTCGGCAAGTCGTTCGCCACCTCGGTCTCCGCGTGGATCACCCCGCTGGAGGCGTTCGCGGTCGCCAGGATCACCCCGCCACCGCTGCCCAACCCGATCCACGCCTACCTGGTCGAGGACCAGCCGTGGGGGCTCGACCTGAGCATCGAGGTCGAGTGGAACGGCACGGTCGTGTCCAGGCCCCCGTTCCGCGAGCAGTCGTGGACGTTCGCGCAGCAGCTCGCGCACCTGTCGGTGAACGGGGCTACCGTGCGGCCGGGCGACCTCATCGCGTCCGGCACGGTCTCCGGGCCCGAACGCGACGAGCGCGGCTCGTTCCTCGAACTGAGCTGGGGCGGCAAGCACCCGGTGGTGCTGGCCGACGGCGTCGAGCGGACCTTCCTGGAGGACGGCGACACGGTGCGCATCACCGCCACCGCCCCCGGTGAGGACGGCTCGCTCGTCGGACTGGCCGAAGTGGTCGGCACGATCGAGCCCGCCGACGGGAAGTAGGGCACCTTGGTCAGACCGCACTCCGACCCGCGCGGCCGCCTCCCCGTGCCCGTGGCGGCGTCGAAGGAGAGCTCGCTGACCCTGGAACGGGGTCTGGCGCTGCTCCAAGCGGTTGCGGACGCGGAAACGGACGCGCCGAGCATCAGCGAACTGGCCGCCGCGATCGGCGCGAGCCGGGCCGCGGTCTACCGGTTGTTGGTGCCGCTCCAGTCCAGGGGCCTGGTCCGGCGCGAGGGCTCGAAGGTGCGGTTGGGGCTCGGTGTCCTGCGGCTGGCGGCGAACGTGCTGCCGCAGCTGCGGATGGCCGCGCAACCCGCGCTGCGCGAACTGGCCGACCAGGTCGGCGCGACGGCCCACCTCACCGTGGCCGACGGCAGCGAGGCCCAGGCGGTCGCCGTGGTCGAACCGTCGTGGACGGCCTTCCACGTCGCCTACCGCGTCGGCAGCAGGCACCCGGTGCACCGCGGCGCAGCGGGCAAGGCCATCGGCCTGCCCCCGGACGTGAAGCAGTGGGTCCAGTCGACCGGCGAACTCCAGCCCGGCGCGTACGGGGTCGCGTCACCGGTGCGGGGAGTGCCCGGACTGCGGGCCAGCGTGGGCGTGGTGGCCCTGGAGAAGCTGGACGGGGAGTCGATCGGGCCGCAGGTGCTGCGGGCCGCACAGGACGTCGCAGCGGCGTTGAAGTGACTCCGGGTCACCAGATCAGTTGCTCTGGGGTATCTTCCGAGCCGGCAGGCGCGTGGGACAATTGCGGTGAGGTGAGGAGTAGTTGTGACCGCGATGCCGGTACCGCACTTGTTCACCGTCGCCGAATATGCCGCCCTCGGTGAGATCGAGTCCGGGTACGCCGAATTGCAAGAAGGACATCTCCTCATGTCGCCGAGTCCGGCGGTGGACCACAACATTGCGTTCGGTGAGCTGTTCCTCCAGCTGGTCCCGCAGCTCCCCGCCGATTTCAGGGCGATTCAAGATATCGATGTCGACCTCGAACTCGTGGATCCGGATCAGCCGGGGTTCGTCCGACGACCTGATCTCGTAGTTGTCCGACGAGACGCGGTGCGCCGGGTTTCCGGCGGAAAGGGCCTGCTCCGAGCCTCCGAGGTCGTGCTCGCCGTTGAGATCGTTTCGCCGGGATCGCGGCGAACGAATTACACGATCAAGCGCGCGGAATACGCCGATGCCGGTGTCCCGAACTACTGGATCATCGACCTGGAGCCACCCGTTTCCTTGGTCGCCTGTCATCTGGCGGGCGAATTCGGTTATCAGGACTCCCCTGCGGTCACCGGGGAATTCGCCACCTCCGAACCCTTCCCACTCGTCGTGCGGGTCGACCGGCTCGACTAGCCGAACAGCGCCTGCCACAGGGCGATCAGGGCGAACGCGGAGAACACGAAGCCGGCGCCGCGGTTGATCAGGTGGGCGGGGACGCGGCGGCTGATCTTGCCGCCGATGAACACGGCGAGGGCCGTGACGGACATCAGGGCGAGGAACGTGCCCAGCGCCACCGCCGACGGCTGGGCGAACCGGGCCGCCACGCCGACGGCCGCGAGCTGCGAGGCGTCGCCGAACTCGGCGGCGAACAGGGTGCCGAACGACGTGAGCGCGGCTCGGCGGAACGTCGCGGTCTGCTTGCTCGACCCGGTCCCGTCGCCCTCGTCCGTGTCCTGGGGGCCGAAACCCTCGCGGAACAGCAGGAACGCGCCGATCGCGAAGATCAGGAACACCGCCGTGGCGACCAGGCGGTTCGGCAGCAGGGCGATGGCGCTGCCCAGGGAAACGGCGATGACGGCCTGGAGGGCGAACGCGACGGCTGAACCGGCGAGAACCGGCAGCGGGCGGAACCTGGTCGTCAGGACCAGGGTCAGCGCTGTCGTCTTGTCGGGGAGTTCGAGCAGGAACACCAGCCCGAAGGCGGTGACCAGGGCCAAGAACCACGATGCCATTGCTAGAGAGCCTCCACGTCCGGAATCGAACCCGGACGGAGGCGCGACAGACCCCGACCGGGCGTGTTGCACTACCCGGCCGGAGGTCTCGTTCGCCCACACAAGGTGGGTGAGGGACCGGATCCCGTGACTGGCGGATCAGTATGTCGATCACCTCGCCGCGCCACAGCCGTTGACTGGCACTGGTGGCAGCGGGAACTACTCCCCTCTGGCACCACCCATGCTACAGGCCGCATACGACATCGGCGATGTCGACCGCGGCACAGTCCTGATCGGACCAGGACGTAGGTCCCACCCGTTCGAGGACCGTCGCACCTGAGCGACCACGTGGGTGCGGCCCTACCGTCGACCCGTGGACGTCCTAGACCTGGCACGGTGGCAGTTCGGCATCACCACCGTCTACCACTTCCTGATGGTGCCGCTGACGATCGGCCTGTCCCTGCTCGTCGCGGCGATGCAGACCGCGTGGGTGCGCACCGGGAACAGGCGCTACTACGCCATGACCAAGTTCTGGGGCAAGCTGCTCCTGATCAACTTCGCGATGGGTGTCGTGACCGGCATCGTGCAGGAGTTCCAGTTCGGCATGACCTGGAGCGCCTACTCCCGCTTCGTCGGCGACGTCTTCGGTGCGCCGCTGGCGATGGAGGGGCTGGTCGCGTTCTTCGTCGAATCCACCTTCCTCGGCCTGTGGATCTTCGGCTGGGACCGGCTGCCGAAGAAGGTCCACCTCGCCTGCGCCTGGGCGTTCTCGCTGGCCACCATCGCGTCGGCGTACTTCATCCTGGCCGCCAACTCGTGGATGCAGCACCCGGTCGGCGTCGAACTCGTCGACGGCCGCGCGCGGCTGACGTCGATCTGGGCGGTGCTGGGCAACAACACCGTGCTGGCGGCGTTCCCGCACACCATCTTCGGCGCCTTTGCGGTCGCCGCGACGTTCCTCGTCGGGATCGGCGCCTGGCACCTGTGGCGGAAGTCCGACGAAGAACCCGTGTGGCGCTCGTCGTTGAAGCTCGGCACGTGGGTCGGGGTCATCGCGTTCGCGGGCGTCGCCATCACCGGCGACTTCCAGGGCAAGCTGATGTTCGAGCAGCAGCCGATGAAGATGGCCGCCGCCGAAGCCCTGTGCCACACCGAGGAACCCGCTTCGTTCTCGGTGTTCGCGATCGGCGACGTGACCCGGTCGGACTGCGAGAACGTCAAGAGCATCACCGTCCCCGCACTGCTGTCGTTCCTGGCGCACAACGACTTCACCAGCGAGGTCAAGGGGATCGACCAGCTCGTCCCGCTGTACCAGGAGAAGTACGGCACCAACTACCCGGTCGACGACCGGCTCGGCGAGCTGTCCGGCAAGCCGATCGACTACGTGCCGGTGCTGCCCGTGACGTACTGGGGCTTCCGGCTGATGATCGGGTTCGGCGCGCTGGCGGTCGGGGCGGGCCTGCTCGCGCTCTGGCTCACCAGGGGAGGGCGGATGCCGCGCGGCCGGTGGTTCCCGATCGCCGCGCTCGCGAGCATCGCGACCCCGTTCCTCGCCAACAGCTTCGGCTGGATCTTCACCGAGATGGGCAGGCAGCCGTTCGTGGTCGTGCCCAACCCGTCCGGGGTGGACGGTGTCTGGATGTTCACCGCGCAGGCGGTGTCGTCGTCGACGGCGGGCGAGGTGCTCACCTCGCTGGTCGTGCTCACCGTCGTCTACGGGCTGCTGGCGTGCGTCGAGTTGTTCCTGCTCCGCCGCTACGTCCGAGCGGGGGTGGCGGGCGTGATCCCGCCCGACCAACCGGACAAGACCGACGACGACGCACTCGCGTTCGCGTACTGAGAGAGGAGACAGCCGTGGACCTCGCGACCCTGTGGTTCTGCGTGATCGCCCTGCTGTGGCTGGGCTACCTCTTCCTGGAGGGGTTCGACTTCGGCGTCGGCATGCTGCTGCCGGTGCTCGGCCGCGACGAGACCGAACGCCGCGTCCTGGTCAACACCATCGGTCCGGTCTGGGACGGCAACGAGGTGTGGCTCCTGGTCGCGGGCGGGGCGACGTTCGCCGCCTTCCCCGGCTGGTACGCATCGCTGTTCAGCACCGTCTACCTGCCGCTGGTGCTGTTCCTGGTCGGGCTGATCGGCCGGGGCGTGGCGTTCGAGTACCGGGGCAAGGTCGATTCGGTCCGATGGCGTTCCCGCTGGGACAAGGTGATCGTCATCGGGTCGTGGATCGCGCCGCTCTCGGTCGGGCTGCTGCTCACGTCCAGCGTGCTCGGGCTGCCGCTCGACGCGAACGGAGATCGCGTCGGCTCGCCCTTCGCGTCGATCCGCTGGGACACCGTCCTCGGTGTGCTGGCCGTAGCGG
>DATMCA010000282.1:0-3459 GCA_035559015.1 Umezawaea sp.
CCATCGCCGAATCCCGGACCAGGACGCCGGGCAAGCTCGACCTCGGCGGCGCAATCCTCCTCGGCGGAGGTCTCGCCGGGGTGCTCGGCTACATCAGTCTGAGCTCGAGCCTCGGCTGGCTCGCCGCCGCCCCGCTGGCCCTCCTCGCCGGGGGTGTCGTGGCCTTGCTCTGGTGGTTCCTGGGGGCCAGCCGGAAGCCCGAGCCCCTGATCGACGTCAGGAACATCGGCGGGCCCCTGAAGCTAACGCTCCTGGTCGTCTTCCTCGGTGCCGGCGCCTACCAGAGCATGATGCAGCTCATCCCCCTCGTCGGTGCCGTCCCGGCGGATCGGGGACTCGGGTACGGACTGGCCGGCCAGGGATCGGTGGCGCTGCTGCTCGCGGTACCGGCCCTCGGGCTCGTCCTCGGCGGTCCGGTCGCCGGATGGCTCGCCGCGCGCATCGGACCAGCCTCGACGCTGGCCGGCGGAGTCACGCTCGGGTTCCTGGTGTCCCTTGGCATGTTCCTCGGGGTCGCGCAGCTCCCGGTGGCGCTGTGCTCGGCGTTCCTGCTGGGCGTCACCGCGGGAGCGATCGCGACATCCGGCTTCAACACGGCGGCCGCCTTGGCGCCCGCCGAACGGCAGGGCGTCGTGTCCAGCCTCGTGGTGGTCATGGTTTCGATCGGCTCAGTGGCGCTGGACTTCGTGGGCTCGGCCGTCCTCAGTTCGACCGTCGTGGTCGTGGCCGGCGAGACGACGAACTCGGCTACCGGCGTGTTCAGCTACATCGCCATCGCATCCGCCGCGTTCGCGATCGCCGCGCTCCTGGCAGGCGAGCTCCGGCGACGCACCCGTTCGAGCCTCACCCCGTCGACGCCCGACCTCGAGCGGAACCCCGCGTGATCGGTCGCTGAACGGGGGCCGGCCAACGGCCCACAGCTGATCGAGGCCGTTCTGTCCGTCCACTTCGGGACGGCTTCGTCCTGGCAGGAGCGCGGTCACTGTGCGGTGCCCGCCCATGGCGAACACCCGCGCGCCGGCCCCGCCCAGAGGACGAACATCGCACATTCCACAGCACCGTCGACGCCTTCACCCGCTGGTTCCACGGGCTGCGCACCCGTCAGGCCGGCTCGCCGCCCCGTGGTGGCCGTCCTCCGGACCGCTGATGCCCATCTTGACAACCGGCAGTCACCTCCAAATAGTCGGCACCGACTGATTGGAGGCGATCAATTGGGTTCGAGTAACAGGCGAGTGGTGTCCAACCCGCTGGGGATGGCGGTGCTGGGGTTGCTGCTGGAGTCGCCGACCCATCCCCATGCCATGGCCGCCACCCTGCGGGAACGGGGCATGGACCGGGCGTTCAAGGTGACCACCGGCTCCCTGTACGACGTGGTCCGGACACTGGAACGGGCCGGGTGGATCGAGGCGCGGGAGACGGTCCGGGTCGGTGCCCGACCGGAACGGACGATCTACCAGCACACCCCGCTGGGGTGGGAGGAGTTCGTGCGATGGGTGGACGAACTCATCCGCGTCCCGGCCGACGAGTACCCGAAGTTCCTGTCAGCGGTCAGCTACCTCGGCGCGCTCGGGCCGGAGGGCGCGGTGGCGGCGTTGCGGGAGCGAGCCGACCGGATCCGCACGTCGTTGGCCGAGATCCGACAGGGGCACCGCGAGGTGCTCGAGGCCGGTGAGGTGCCGCGCCTGTTCGTGGTGGAGGCCGAGTACGCGGTGCGGATGTTGGAGGCCGAGTTGGCCTGGACCGAGGAGATCACCGGCGATATCACGACCGGTCGGTTGGCCTGGCCGGAACCGGTGTCAGGCTGGGTCCGCGCCCGGAACGAGGCCCGATGAAGACCGGGAGCCGAGGTTCGGTGAAGGTCATGGTGGCCGGGGCGGGACCGGCCGGGTTGATGCTGGCGGCGGAACTCGCGCTGGGCGGGGTCGAGGTGGCGGTGGTGGACCGGCTGCCGGAACGGTCGCCGTTCTGCCGCGGTTTCACCCTCAACGCCCGCAGCCTGGAGTTGCTGGACCGGCGCGGCATCGTTCACCGCTTCCTCGCGGAGGGCCCGACGGTGCCCTATGGCATGTTCGCCGATCCGAGCCACCCCCTGGACCTGAGCACGATGGACACCGATCACCCCTACGTGCTCGGCATCGCGCAGACCCGAGTCGAAGAACTCCTCGAGCAGTGGCTGGCCGAGCTGGGTGTGGCGGTGTCCTGGGGGCACGAGGTGATCGGCCTCGATCAGGACGATGACGGGGTGGACGTGACCCTCCGGGTCGGCGACAAGTCCGAGCTCAGGCGGGTCGACTACCTCGCCGGCTGCGACGGCGGCCGCGGTGTCGTGCGGAAACTCGCCGGGATCGGCTTCCCTGGCACCGCGGCCACCACCTTCGGTCTGCTCGCGGATGTGGAGTTGGCCGACCCCGCCGACCTGCCGTTCGGGATGACCGACGGCGTGCACGGCACGGTGTTCGTGATCCCGCGACCCGGCTACGTGCGGATCGTGCTCGGCGAGCCGACCCCGCCCGCCGACCGCGACGAGCCGGTGCGGCCGGCCTACTTCCAGCAGATCCTGAACGAGACGCTCGGCCACCCGGTGGAACTCCGCGACCCGCGCTGGCTCACCCGGTTCTCCGACGCGGCCAGGCAGGCGGATCGCTACGTCGCCGGCCGGGTCGTGCTGGCCGGCGACGCCGCGCACATCCACCCGCCGGCAGGAGCAGTGGGGGTGAACGTGGCGATCGCCGACGCGGTCAACCTCGGTTGGAAGCTGGCCGCCACCGCGCTCGGCCACGCACCGGACGGGCTGCTGGACAGCTACCACCACGAGCGGCACGAGGTCGGGGCACGCGTGCTGCGGACCACCCGCGCCCAGGCGATCCTCGGACGAGGTCGACCGGACCTCGATCCGGTCCGAGACCTGTTCAACGAACTCACCGACCTGCCACCAGTCAGCACCTACCTGGCCGAACTCGCCACCGGCGTAAGTACCCGGTACGACCCCAAGATCCCCGGCGACCATCCCTGGCTGGGCAAGCTCGCCCCGAACTTGACACTGACCATCGGCGACCAGCACACCAGCGTCGCCGAACTGCTCCGACACGGGCGGCCGGTACTTCTCCACCTCGGCAATCGCGCCTCGCCAGTCGACACCGACGCCAGAACGGACGGCAACGTGGACACCTACCGCGCCCACTGCCCCGAACACCCCGAACTCGACGGTCTGCTGCTGCGCCCCGACGGACATACCGCCTGGGTCTCCACCAGCATCGACCCACAGCCCACCGACACCTTCACCACCGCCTGGTCCACCTGGTTCGGTGTCCCGACGTTCTCCCCACGCGGACTGGGCGAGCAAGCCGGTTCCGCCCCCACCGCCACGTAGGGGCACGGCCGCAGCCCAGCTGGTGGCGCTGCACACGCCGGGCACCGACGCACGACGCCTGGTCGCCAGCAACCCCGGTGTCTCCCGTT
>DATMCA010000283.1:0-3766 GCA_035559015.1 Umezawaea sp.
GCCACCGACGTGCCCCCCGCCGCCGCCACCGTGGCCGCCGGCACCTCCGTAGCCGCCGTGGCCGCCGGCGCCGTCACCGCCGTAACCGCTGCCGTGGCCGCCGCCGAGCAGCTCGGCGCGGCGCAGCCGCCAGGTCGCGTCGTGCACCAGCCCGGACAGCGCAGCCGTCGACGCGCACACCGCGAGTGCCTGGAGCTCCAGCACCGGCTGGCCGTCGCTGGCCCGCAGGGCGCGGTTCGCGTACTCGACGGTCTTCTCGTGCTGGAACAGCATGGACGCGACCATCGCGAGCTGGTCGAACACGACCACGCCTTCGGCGGGGGCGAAGGGCGGCAGGGCTTCGATCCGTTCGCTCTCGGCCAGCGCGTCGTCGTAGCGGCCGGTGAACACCAGCAGCAGCGCCCGTTGCGCCAGCACGGCGGGCGCCGCCGCACCCGCCCGGATCTCGTCGTCGGCGAGCCGCAGGGCCTCGTCCAGCCTGCCGACCGCGAACAGGCTGCTGAGCACGGCGGTCGTGACCCGGTCGCGGTCCGGCCCGGCGGGCAGCACGGCGAGTGCCGCCAGTCCGGGTTCGACGGCCGCCGCCGGGCGGGACGCCCGCGCGAGCACCCGGCACCGCAGCGCCAGCAGTTCGGCGTGCCGCGGCGAGCCCTCGGGCACGAGCGGCAGGGCGCGTTCGCACAGCGAGGCCGCCGTCTCCGGCGCGGTCGACCTGGCCAGCGCCGCCGCCTCGGTGAGCACCCGCACGGCCACCTCGTCACCGGGTTCGGCGGACTCGGCCAGGTGCCAGGCGAGCCGCACGAGGTCGACCGGCAGCCCCTTCTCCCGGTCGGCCAGCAGCCGCTCGCCGACCAGCCCGTGCAGTCGCCGTCGTTGCGCGGGCCCGACCTCCTGGTAGAGGGCTTCGCCGACCAGCGCGTGCGAGAAGCGGTAGCCGCGGTCGTCGTCGCGCACCAGGACGTGGGCGCGCAGCAGGTCGTCGAACGCCGTCGCGACCGTGGCCTCCGGCAAGGACGCGACGGTGGCGAGCAGACCGATCTGGTCGAGCCGCACCCGGCGCAGGATCGACACGGCCTGGGCCACCGCGCGGGCGTCCGGTTCCAGCGGCGCGACCCGGCGCAGCACGGCGTCCGCGCGGGTGAGCCGGATGGCGTCGGGCAGCACCGCGAGCCGGGCCCGGCCGCCGTCGACCGCGACGAAGTCCAGTTCCCGCAACGATCTGGCGATCTCCGTGGCGAAGAACGGGTTGCCGTCCGCGCGCTGCCGGACCTCCCGCGCCAGTGCCTCGTCCACCGGGGAGTCCAGCACTTCCCGGACGACGTGGCCGATGGCGTCGTCCGAGAGCGGGGCCAAGGCGATCCGGCGCACCTCCGCGTGCCGTTCGAGGCGGTCCGCGAGGTCCGAGCGGTCGTGGGAGCGGGCGGCGGCGAGCACCGCCAGGGGTGCGGCGGCCAGCCTGCGCAGCACCACGGCGAGCAGGGCCAGCGAGTCGTCGTCCACGTGGTCGAGGTCGTCCAGCACGAGCACCGCGGGCCCGGTGGCGGTCAGCCCGGTCAGCAGCCGGGTCATGAGTTCGCACGAGCGGCCGAACGTGCTCGGCTCGGTCAGGTCCATCGCTGCCAGCGCGGCCCGCCGCACCTCGTCGAGATCGTCTGGTAGATCGTCGGGCAGGTCGCCGAACGCGCGCAACGCGCTGGTCAGCGCCGCGTACGGGATCCGCTGCCCCAGGTCGTCCGACTCGGCGGCGAGCACGCGGCGGTCGGCTTCGCGCAGCCGTCGAACGGCCTCGTCGAGCAGGCTGGACTTGCCGATTCCCGCCTCGCCGGACACCAGCACGGCGATCACCCCGGTCGCGGGCACCCGGTCGACGGCGTCGAGCAGCGCCGCGAGCTCGGACTCCCGACCGAAGATCGACGGCACGACGACGTCACCTCCCAGCTCCGCTGACGGGCAGTCCCACCCTACGGGCTCGTACGATGAGCGCCGAGGCGGTGATCCAGGTGATCGAAGTCGTGCGCAGCCGGCAGGTGGACGCGTCTCCGGAGCGCGTGTGGCACGTCGTGTCCAGGCCGGAACGCGCTCCGGAATGGCTCAGCTTCGCGGAGAGCGTCGAGGTGATCAGCGGCAGCGGCTGCGGCCAGCGGTGGCGCCAGTACAGCCGGTGGGGCAGGCGGCGGTCCGAGATCGACGTCGAGATCGTCGAGTACCGCAGGCCGTTGGTCATGGCGTGGCGGCACATCGCCGAACGGCTCGACGGCAGACCCGCACCCGTGTTCGCCGCCAGCACCGTGTTCCGGGTCGAACTGGAACCCTCGGGCGAGGGAACGCTGGTGCGCCTGCGGTCCGCCCAGGAGCCCGCGTCGGCGCTGCGCGGGCTGCTGATCAAGCTGTTCGGCAGCAAGGAGATCGCTCGCGGCATGGAACGCTCGCTCATCCGACTGGCCGACGCTTTTTGACCACCGGGCAAGAAACCGGCTCCGTGATCCTTTGAGGTGGAAAACCGCTCTGACCACTGCTTTTCCAAGCCGTGACCACTACCGTCGAAGCCATGGAGGAAGACCACCATTCGCGTCCGGCCACCGCGCGAACCAGGGAACTGGGGCAGGAACTCAGGCTGGCCCGCAAACGCGCGAACCTCAAGGCGACAGCGGTCGCGGAGGAGCTGGGCTGGTCACCCGGCAAGCTCAGCAAGCTCGAACACGGCTGGCGCAGCACCAGCGACTGGGACTACGGCACCCTGCTGGGCAAACTAGGAGCCGACCCGAAGACCAGAGACCGAATCCAGCGCATCGCCGCCGAACAGGACATCGGCCACTTCCTCCGAGTGCATGACGGCAGGCTCTCGGACAACCTGCTCTGCCTGATGATCCACGAGAGGGCCGCGCTCACGATGGCGGTGTACGAACCGATGGTCATCCCTGGGTTGCTCCAGACCCCCGCCTACGCCAGGGCGATGATCAGCCTGGCCGGCGAGGATCCGCCGGAGGACATCGACTTCTTCGTGGCCGCGCGGATGGACCGCCAAGCGGTCCTCGGCGGGCTGGGCGCCCCGGATGCGGTGTTCTACCTCCACGAAGCGGCGCTGCGAGCACCGATCGGGGGCAGCGAGGTCATGCACGACCAGATGTTGCGCCTCTCCTTCATGTGCGAGTGGTCGCGCCTCACCCCGCGGGTGATCCCCCTGACTTCACCGGGGCACCCCTCGCTGCGCGGGCCCTTCAACCTGATGACGTTCGCCAAGCCGGTGAACCCGGTCACCTACGCGGAGACGGACACGGCCACCCTGTTCATCGAGGATCACCGAGCTATCGAGACCTATCGGCGCAAGGAGAAGGCGCTCGCGGGTCTCGCGCTGGATGCGGAACAATCGAGGTCAGTGTTCGCCCACTGGGCGGGCGTCTACGACCGCCGAGAGGACCGCGATGACCAAGGACCTGGCCTGGCGCAAGAGCAGCTACAGCACCAGCGGGCAGCAGAGTTGCGTTGAGGTCGCTTTTCCGGTCCGAGGTGTGGCCGTCAGGGACTCCAAGAACTCGGCCGGGCCTGTCCTTGCGTTCCCGGCGGTCCAGTGGAGGGCATTCCTCCTGACCCTTCGCTCAGGAGCCCGCGTCGGCGCTGCGGGCTGCTGATCAAGCTGTTCGGCAGCAAAGAGATCGCTCGCGGCATGGAACGCTCGCTCATCCGACTGGCCGACGCTTTTTGACCACCCGGCAAGAAACCGGCTCCGTGATCCTTTGAGGTGGAAAACCGCTCTGACCACTGCTTT
>DATMCA010000284.1:0-4279 GCA_035559015.1 Umezawaea sp.
CTCTCCGCCCAAGAACACTCCCGAGTGTTCCCGATCCGCCCGACGTTGACCTTCGTCGGACCCGACGCGGTGCGCGCCAACCACACCAGCATCTTCGACCTGCGGGCTCGGCTGCTGGACCACGTGGTGCACGCGTGACGGCCGTCGGGGTGCTGGGCACCGGGCCGGTCGCCCTCATGCTGGCGGAGCGGTTGACCGAGATCGGTCACGACGTCGTCCTGGGCTCGCGGGAACCGAGGGCGAAGGCCGGACTCGGTCCGCGGGTCGAGTCACTCGCGGACACCGTGGCGGCCAGTGCGGTGCTCATCAACGCGCCCCCGGGACTCACGTCTCTCGCGACGCTGACCGCCGTCGGTCCGGACCTGTTCGCCGGCAAGGTGCTCATCGACCTCGCGAACGCGGTGACCGCCGACTTCGACCTCGTCTACCCGAACTCCAGTCTCGCCGAGAAACTCCAGGAGGCGCTGCCCGCGGCCGAGGTCGTCAACATCGGCCACTTCAACATCAACATCAACGTAAGACCAACGAACTGACACCGAGCCCAGGCCGGCCACCCGCCACGGTGCCCGGCCTGGGCTCCATCGGGTACAGCGCGGGCCCCTCCTGAACGGGCGATAGCGGCACCGGTCAGGGGCCGCGACCATCGAGAACCGGTCGACGACCGCGTCAAGCTGGCCCGGTGAATCGGCCCCTGCAAGACTTTTCCGCATGCTGACGCCCCTCGTCGCCGGATTGTTCGCCTTGGCCGGCGTGACGCTCGGTGTGTTCCTCGAACCCGTGAAAGCTCGGGTGGCAGCCCGAACCCGATTACGAGAAGACAGGGCACTGCGCTGCGCGCAACTGGTCGAAGCGGCGACAACGGCCAACGGGGCGATTGTGTGGCTCTTGGGGACCATCCGCCAAGCCACTCCGCCGCTGGCCGCGAGCGACATCACGATCGCCGAGGTGGAGCAGCGTTACTGGGACGCGCGCAACGACCTCAAGAAGGCGGTGTTGCTGATCCGACTCATCGGTCCGAACGAGCTGGTTTCGAGCGCCGTGGAGGTGGGCGACAGCGATTTGGAGTTGCGCAGACTGTGGTTCGATCGGGAGCCTGCCGGACGCGAGTCGGACTCCGTTGAGATGTCCCGCGCATTGCACGCCAACACGCGGGCGTTGGACGAGTTCGCCGACCTCGCACGCCGACTCACCGCGCCTTCCCGGAACTACAGATGACAGGGACTCTTGGGAATACGACGCCCCTGGCGGGGTTCGGTCAACGTCCTCCTGCTCGGGCAGGAGCGTACTCGGCCTGCATGGCCGAGGCAGGCACGAGATCAGCCGAAACTTGAGCCCGCCGCCGCGGGAGACGGCCGCGGCGAGCGCACCGCCGGCTGGTCCACCCCTCGGTGGCAACGCGATCGGATACTGGACGCCGAACAAACTTCGTAAACGCCGTCGAGTCGGTATGAGCAGGCTAAACGCATGCCAGACCGCGCAACCGACCTTTGACGTCCCACCGGCTACCTGGTGCGGTTTCCCGACTCATGGGGTCGCCTTGCGTCCGGCGAGGACGTCTCGACCGAGTTGCCGGCGGAGAGCTTCTCGTGGAGTTCGGCGGCGACCTTGGCGCTGCGGGAGTACATGGTCTGTTAGTACTCGGTGAGGGCGGGTTCAGGATCGTCGGGGTGAGTTCCGGTGCCCAGCCCTCGAACTCCCAGGCGATCCGTGCGACAGCGGCGTCGGGGTCGCTGAAGTCGACGGCGGCCATCGCGGCGTCGAGCCGGGGGATGAACTCGACCCCGGCCGGTGTCGCGTAGACACGTTTGCCGCGCTCGTCGCCGCCCTCCGTGCGGCGCTCGACGAGCCCGCGGCGCTCAAGCCCCCGCAACAGGCCCGAGGCGCTCGCCGCGGTCGTGTAGGTCATCCGCGCGATGTCGCGCTGGATCACCGGGGCCCCGGACCAGGCAGCCGAGCACGAAGGCCTGCTCGAAGCCCGGCGCGGCTCCAAACGTCGTGGTCGGGCTACTCGACCACCCCGCTGTGCACGGTCGAAGTCCCCGGCGGTCACCTGTTCCACATGTCCAACGCCCGCGAGGTCACGGAATCCTCGCCGCCGACATCGGGAAACTCATCGGGGCAGGATCGCACCGGCTCGCTTGACGGTCCGGACGACCGGAGCGGTCTCGATGCCTTGGATGTCCTCCAGCGTCGCGATCCGCTCGGTCAGGTACCGGTACAGCTCGTGCGAACTGCGGCAGACGATCTCGGCTAGCACGTTGGTCGGGCCGGTGGTTATCGCGGCGAAGGACACCTCCGGGTGCAGGCTGAGCGCGTTGGTGACGGCGAGCACCGCCGCGGGTCGTACGGACATCCACAACCTCGCTTCGGCACGGTAGCCCAGCGTTTTCGGCGCGATGTCCACCTCGAAGGACAGCACGCCGTTGTCCCGCAGGTGGTCCATCCGCCGTCGCACCGTCGACTCCGACCAACCGGTCGCGCCGGCGAGCTCCGAATAGCTCGCCCGACCGTCGCGGGAAAGGGCGGCCAGAAGCAACTCGTCGTTCGGGTCGAGCGTCAGGGTTTCGTTGACGTCCCAGGTGGGTTCGGGCTGTTCGAGTGCGGCGACCTGTTCGTCGGACATGTGGTGCAGGCCGGCCCAGGCCGTCGACGCGGTCGAACCGCCGCCGAGGATCGAATGCGCGCTCACCGCGAGAATCCGGTTCGTCCTCGGCAGCTTCTCCAACAGGATCTCGTTGTCGTCATCGGCGTGCGCCTGCGTGTTGCACGAGATTTCCGTGCCGCCTGAGAGCAGGTGCACCCAGAACGTGTCCGTCCGACGCGCCAAGGCCGAGGACACCGCGTCGGCCACGTCCGGGGTGCAGCGCAGCCGGACCGTCCAGGAGACGTAGCCGAGGCGAAACCCGTTCACCTCCCCGACGATCCGCAGTGCTCCCGCTGAGCGCAACCGTCGGTACCTGCGGGCGACGGTGCTCTCCGACACGTCCAGGACGTCGGCGACGCGGCTGAACGGCGCGCGCCCATCGATTTGCAGGGCGTGCACCAGGTCAAGATCCAGATCGTCAAGCGTGACGGTTTCCACCACCAACAGCCTAGCCGTCGACAGTAACCGCCAGAAAACCTCGGTTGAGTGGTGTCCCAAGCAGTCAGTGCCGATGCTCGACGCGGGCAATCGAAGAAGGGACTTGGCAAGGTGCGCAGGTGGTGGCCGCTCATCGCGGTCTGTCTCGGTTCGTTCATGCTGATCACGGACACCACGGTGGTGACCGTCGCACTTCCCGATCTGGCCCGCGGCCTGGACGCCTCGCTCGCGGATCAGCAGTGGGTGCTGAACATCTACACGCTGGTGCTGGCCGCGCTGTCGCTGAGCGCCGGTTCGCTGGCCGACATGATCGGTCAGCGCAAGGTCTTCCTCGGCTCCATCGTGGTGTTCGGCGCGGCATCCCTGGCTTGCGGGCTCGCGCCGGGCGCGACGGTGCTGATCGCGGCCAGAGCGGTCCAGGGACTCGGTGGCGCTGCCATGATCGTCGCAGCGCTCTCGCTGCTCGGCGCCAACTACGGCGGCAAGGACAGGGGTTTCGCGTTCGGCACCTGGATGGCGGTCATCGGCGCCGCCGGCGCGGCCGGCCCCTTCCTCGGCGGAGTGCTCACCCAGTACCTGAGTTGGAGGGCGATCTTCTTCATCAACCTGCCGCTGTCGCTGCTCACCGTGATCCTCACCGTGGTCTTCGTGAAGCCCGCGCCGGCTTCGCCCGCTCGCCCCGGGATCGACGTCCCGGGCATGCTCGCGTTCGCGATCGGCTCCGGAGCCCTGACCTACGGTCTGATCCAGGCCGGTGGTTCGAGCGGCTGGACCAGCGCCCCTGCCGTCGCCTGCTTCGCGGTCGCCGTCGTCGGCCTGGCCGTCTTCGGCGTGATCGAGACGCGCGGCAGCAGCCCCATGCTGGACCTGGGTCTGTTCCGGCAGGCGTCGTTCGTCAGCGTGATCGCCTGCGTGATCGCGACCTCGACGATCTTCGCGTGCCTGGTCTACGCGTCGATCTGGCTCCAAACCGGGCTGGGCCTCACCCCGGCACAGGCCGGCCTCGCCCTGTTGCCGATGGCCGCGACCTCGTTCGTCGCGTCCATGACCGCGGGCAAACTGCTGCACAAGGTGCCGCCACGCCTGACCGTGGGACTGGGCGCGCTGCTCGGCGCGATCGGCTGCGCGCTGGTGTGGCTGTTGGCGGACAACGCCTCCTCCTGGGCGACGTTGCTGCCGGGCCTGGTCGTCGTCGGC
>DATMCA010000285.1:0-3079 GCA_035559015.1 Umezawaea sp.
ACCCGGACCGGATCAAGCGCTGGTTCCTCCCGGTCAGCGGCGAACTGCGGGCGGGCGGCACCTTCCAGTTGGAGGGCAACGCGGGCGGCGACATCCTCACCTGCGACCCGCCGACCCTGCTGAAGCTCACCTTCGGCGGCCCGACCAGCCTCGTGGAACTGCGCCTCACCGCCACCGGCGACGAGGACACCACCCTGGAACTCGCCCACACCGTGCCCATCGAGATGGCGGGCAGCGGCGCGGGCGCCCTCTACGTCGGCCCGGGCTGGGACGGCGCCTTCCTGGCCCTCGCCCTGTTCCTCGACGGCGAGACCACCGACGACCCGGCGGCGGCCGCGAACTCCCCGGAGGCCCAGGAGTTCTCCCGCCGGTCGGTGCACGCCTGGGCGGCGGCGGTCGAAACCTCCGGCACCGCGACCGCGGCCGAGACCACCGCCGCCACCGAGATGTCCCTGGCCCAGTTCACGACCACCGGGCCCTGACGGACAGTAGCGTCCGTGATCGCCGTCCGCGCATCGTGGACCCGCACCGACCTTCGGCGGTACGTCGTCCAAGCGCACAGACCAGCGCCACGTGACGGTCGCGCCGGCCCGGCATCGAACGGGACAGCACCCCGCCGAGCCCCGGCGCGCGACACCCACCCAGGAGGCACGTTCGCCGGCCGACCATCGCCAAACCTGGCGCGCAGCGCCCGCTCGGGTGGACCCGGTGACGCAGCACCGGGCCCGCCCGAGCGGCGGATGGTCGTCGACCACGCCCTGCGCCGGCCCTTCGGCGGAACCCGGCCTCACCGGACCCCACCGTTCAGGTCCGCCAGCCCGCTGATCACCTCCCGCGACCCCGCGACGTCGAGCGCCACCGCCGCGACCTCCTCCACCGCCGACCGGTACTTCGCCACGTGATCGGGGTTCTCCAGGAACACGTCGGCCACCATGCTCTCCAGGTGCACCACCGCCCGCCCGTCAGCGGCCTCCAGCAGCGCGAACGACCCCGGCACACCGGCGTGCCCACCGGCCCCCGTCGGCAGGACCCGGACCTCGGCGGGCACCAGCAGCAGGTGCATCAACTGGTCGTGCATCACCGCCGGTCCGCCGACCGGTCTGAGCAGCGCCTGCTCCTCCAGGTAGAACACGGCTTCCCCGCGGCGCGGCGGATCCGCGGGAGCGGTCGCCCCGAGCGCGTGCGCGTAGTCCGGTGTCCGAAGTGGACCCGGCACCACCATGCACGCGTAGTGCGTGACCGCCGTCGACCGCTCGTGCTCCACCGTCGAGGGCCGCCCGTCGCCGAACGGCCGGACCCACGTGTCCTTTCCGGACTCGCGGCTCAACTCCACCAGCCTGGTGAACTCGCGCCCCCGGACCTTGCACAGCGCCAGGTACGCCGCCACGTCGGTGTCCGACGCGCCGCGCACCCCGCTCTCCAGCTTCGACACCTTGCCGAGGCTCCACCCGAGCGCCGCCGCGAGCAGGCCGCTGCGCCACCCGGCGGCCAGCCGCTTCTCCCTGAGCTCGCTGCCGAGCCTGCGACTCCGCGTCGTGGATTCGCGCCTCGGCTCCTGTTCGGACATACCGCCCCCCTCTCGTGCAGCTCGGGTGGACTGTATTGGCGAGCACCGACAAAACGGCGTCAGCCGCCGACGTAGGCCGCCAGGTGCTTGCCCGTGAGGGTGGAGGACGCGGCCACGAGGTCGGCGGGCGTGCCCTCGAACACGACCTGGCCGCCGTCGTTGCCCGCGCCGGGGCCGAGGTCGATGATCCAGTCGGCGTGCGCCATGACCGCCTGGTGGTGTTCGACGACGATCACCGACTTGCCGGAGTCGACGAGCCGGTCCAGCAGGCCGAGCAGGTGCTCCACGTCGGCGAGGTGCAGGCCCGCGGTCGGCTCGTCCAGGACGTAGATCCCGCCCTTCTCCGCCATGTGCGTGGCCAGCTTGAGCCGCTGCCGCTCGCCGCCGGACAACGTGGTGAGCGGCTGGCCGAGGCTGAGGTAGCCGAGCCCGACCTCGGCGAGCCGCGTGAGGACGGCGTGCGCGGCGGGCGTGCGGGCCTCGCCCGAGCCGAAGAACTCCTCGGCCTCGGTCACCGACATCGCGAGCACCTCGCTGATGTCGCGGCCGCCGAAGCGGTACTCCAGCACCGACGAGTCGAACCGGCGCCCCTCGCACTCCTCGCACGTGGTGGCGACACCCGCCATCATCGCCAGGTCCGTGTAGATGACACCCGCGCCGTTGCAGGCCGGGCACGCGCCCTCGGAGTTCGCGCTGAACAGGGCGGGCTTCACGCCGTTGGCCTTCGCGAAAGCCTTGCGGATCGGTTCGAGCAGCCCCGTGTAGGTCGCCGGGTTGCTCCGCCGCGAACCGCGGATCGCCCCCTGGTCGATCGACACCACGTCCTCGCCCGCGGGGATCGACCCGTGCACCAGCGAACTCTTGCCGGAGCCCGCGACGCCCGTGATGACGACGAGCACGCCGAGCGGGACGTCGACGTCGACGTCCCGCAGGTTGTGCTCGGACGCCCCGCGGATCTCCAGCGCGCCGGTGGCCTTGCGCACCTCGTCCTTGAGGGACGCCCGGTCGTCGAAGTGGCTGCCGGTGATGGTGCCGCTGGTCCGCAGCTCCTCGACGCTGCCCTGGAAGCACACGGTGCCGCCCGCCGTACCCGCGCCCGGACCGAGGTCCACGACGTGGTCGGCGATCACGATCGTCTCCGGCTTGTGCTCCACGACGAGCACCGTGTTGCCCTTGTCGCGCAACCGC
The DNA here is from genome assembly GCA_035559015.1 of Umezawaea sp. GTDB lineage: Bacteria > Actinomycetota > Actinomycetes > Mycobacteriales > Pseudonocardiaceae > Umezawaea. The sequence continues at coordinate 2,756 of DATMCA010000285.1, forward strand.
AGCAGCAGGTTGTTCATCCGCTGGATGTCGTGCGGGTGCAGGCCGATCGTGGGTTCGTCGAAGACGTAGGTCGTGTCGGTCAGCGAGGAGCCGAGGTGCCGGATCATCTTCACCCGCTGCGACTCACCACCCGACAGCGTCCCCGCGGGACGGTCGAGCGAGAGGTAGCCCAGCCCGATCTCCACGAACGAGTCGAGGGTCTCCCCTAGCGTCGTCAGCAGCGGCGCCACCGACGGCTCGTCGAGGCCGCGGAGCCATGCAGCCAGGTCGCTGATCTGCATCGAACAGGCGTCGGCGATGCTGATCTTCTTGATCTTCGAGGAT
>DATMCA010000286.1:0-3498 GCA_035559015.1 Umezawaea sp.
GAACTCGACGGCAGACCGACGTACCAGGTCACCAGGTTCCACATGATGGCGCCGATGAGGCCGCCGAACACGATCGCCGGGGTGATCTTGGCGTCGTCGACGATGCCACCCGAGATGGTCTTCGCCACCTCGACCGACAGGAACGCGCCGACCAGGTTCAGCACCGCCGACAGGGCGACCGCGGTTCTCGGGCGGAGGGCACCGGTCGCGATGGACGTGGCCATCGCGTTCGCGGTGTCGTGAAAACCGTTGGTGAAGTCGAAGGCCAACGCCGTGATGACCACGATGATGACTAGAAGTGAGGCATCCACTCTGATTCCCCCGGCTGAACCGACACAGTCGTGGATGAACGCTACCTGTCATTCAGGTAAACGCAGGCCCTGCGAACGTAGGGAGAAAGGTTCATCACACCAGTGGGAGCTCGATCCCCACATGACCGCCGGGGTCCAGCTCGCCGCTGGTCAGCCGCACGAAGCGCTCGATGAACGGCTGCCACACCTCGGCGAGGTCCGCGTGCGCCTCGGCGAGGCGCTCGGCGTCGAACGTGCCGGGCCGCGCCAGAGCCGCGTTATCGGGCTCGTGCAGCGCCCACTGGAGGACGACCTCGGGGGTCGTCTCGATGTGGAACTGGAGCCCGTAGGCGCTCTCACCGACGCGGAACGCCTGGTTGTCGTACTTCGGCGAGGCCGCGAGGTGCTCGGCGCTCGGCGGCAGCACGTGGATCTCCTGCTCGTGGAACTGGATCACGTCCGGCGTCCACGGCAGGTCCGCGAACAGCGGGTCGCGGCTCGACACGTCCCGCTTCGCCACCAGCATCACGCCCACCTCGGGGCCCTTGGTGCCGCGCCGCACCTGACCGCCGGTCGCCACGGCCAGCAGTTGGGCGCCGAGGCAGATCGCGAGGGCCGGGACCTTCCTGGCGACGGATTGTGACAGCAGCTTGCGGACGTCCGCGAGCCACGGGTGCTCCAGGTCGTCCAGCGCGTTCATCGCGCCGCCGAGGCAGACCAGGCCCTGGTAGCCGTCGAGCGACTCCGGGACCGGCTGCTCGTAGGGCCGGACGACGTCCAGTTCGGCGCCGGCGCCGGTCAGCCATTCTTCGAGCGTGCCCAGCGGATCGGACGCGTCGGGTTGGAGCACGAGCAAACGAGGTGCGGTCACGCGTTCGAGCGTAGGCAGGCCCGGTTCAGCAGGCGCAGGTGACCCCGTTCAGGCTGCCCTCGACGGGGTAGCCCGCGGCCTGCCACGCCGTGATGCCACCGGCGAGCCGCTTGACCCGGAAACCGAGGCTCGCCAGCTTCAACGCGCCCTTCGTGGCGGCGTTGCACTGGAAGCTCTCGCAGTAGCAGACGTAGACGACGTCCCGGTCGAGGTCCTTTGTGGTCTCCTCGTCCAGCGTGCGGTGGTCGAGGTTGATCGCCGTCGGGATGCGAGCGTGCGCGAACGCTTGCGCACCACGGGTTTCCACGAGCTGGAACCCCTCCGTGGCACCCGCCTCCAGGTCGCGGACGACGTCGTCCGGATCTGCCTCGAAGGCCAGTTCGGCCGCGAAGAACGCGGCGGCGGTGGCGGGGTCGGCGGGTGGGAAGCGCAGTGTGTTCGTCATGCCCCAATCCTGGTCGGATCCTCTTCGCGGCCCCATGGGGAAGTCCAGCCGTTGGGCGACTTCTGCCTACGATTCCCAGGTGGAACTCGACGAGGTCGACTGGAAGCTCATCGGGCTGCTCCAGCAGGACGGGCGGCTGACGTTCGCCGAACTGGGCAGGCGGGTGTCGCTGTCCGCGCCCGCCACGACCGAGCGCGTGCGGCGGTTGGAGCAGCTCGGGGTGATCGTCGGGTACCGCGCGGTCGTGGACGTGCGCCTGCTGGGCCTGCCGATCGAGGCCGTGGTGCGGGTCCGGGTGCGGTCGTTGGACACGCCGAGGTTCCGGGAGCGGATCGTGGTGCTGCCGCAGGTGCTGGACGCCGACCACGTGACCGGCGACGACTGCTGGGTGCTGCGGGTGGTGTGCCGGTCGACGGGGGACCTGGAGGCGTTCGTCGAGCTGGCGCAGAAGTACGGCGACACGACCACGGCGCTGGTGTTCTCGTCGCCGGTGCGGAACCGGGCCGTTGGGCGGGAGACGGCCGGGGACGTCGCGCGCTGAAGCGGAGGTCCCCCGGTCGTGAGGACCCCCCGACAGAGGTAGATCAGGCAGGGTCGGGGCTAGGCCAGGCGGCGGCGGTGGGGCCAACACACCCTCACGCTGGATTCACCACCCGCGCCCAATCTCCGCCGACCCTGCTTTCACCACACCCGGCTTTCACCACACCCGCTTGACCTCCGCCGCCCCTGCCTGGCCCACCCTCGCCCGACCCCCGGCGCCCCCGCCTGACCCACCCCCACCCTGCCTTCACCACCCCGCCTGACAGGCAGGTGGAGGTGGGTCAGGTGGGGGTGGTGAAGGTGAGTTCGGTGGCGTCCAGGACGGGGACGAAGCCGATGCGTTGGTAGACGCCGTTCGAGGTGGGGTTGGCGAGGTCGGTGTAGAGGAGGACCTCGGTGGCGCCCGCGGTTCTGGCCCAGGTGGAGACGGCCGCTGTGACGGCGGCGGCGTAGCCGTGGTTGCGGTGTTCCGCCGGGGTGTAGACGGGGCCGATGCGGGACATGGCGTGGACCGGTGGGCCGGTGGCGGCCCAGGAGACCGGGACGCCGTCTACTTCCCAGAGCACGTGGACCGCCTGGCCCAGTTCGATCTGGGTGCGGAGTTCGGCCACGTGGTCGACGTCCGCGGGGAGGTGGCTCATGGCCTCCGCCATGAAGGTGTGGCGCCAGGGTCCCAGGACTTCGGCGTCGTCCACCGCCGCCAGGCGCATCCGGCCCGGCACGGTCGGGGTGACGAGGGTGTCGAGGCGGAACAGGCGCATGGCCATGGTCTCGGTGACCGAGCAACCCGTCCGGTCGCGCCACGCCCCCGCGAAGGCCTCCGCCGACTCGCGGTCGCCGTTGACGGCGTCGAGGTCGGGGGTGATCCCGAGCAGGACGTCCACGAAGTCGTCGACCAAGCCGACCGGGATGGCGCTCGCGATCAGCGGGTACGGCGGCATCCGCAGCGCGGCACCGACCAGGTCCGGACCGTCGTGCGCCGTGACCAGGATCTCCTTCGGCGCTTCGGGGTTCGGGTGCGCCGGCAAGCGCGCCAGCGCCGTGAGCGCCACGGTGTGCCGAACCGGATCCGCCGTGTACAGCGCCTCGGTGACGGCCCAGAAGTCCGCCGGCTCGTCGTGCACCACGAAGTCGGGCATGGCAGAAGACCGTAACGCAAAAAAGCCCGGTGGGGAGCTTCACGAATGAAGCTCCCCACCGGGAAAGATTGCCCCGCGGTGACCTACTCTCCCACACCGTCACCAGTGCAGTACCATCGGCGCAGGAGGGCTTAACTACCGGGTTCGGAATGGGACCGGGTGTTTCCCCTCCGCCATGACCGCGGAAACACTATGAAATTACCTACCGTAGGC
>DATMCA010000287.1:0-23884 GCA_035559015.1 Umezawaea sp.
GCCCGACATCGAACGGGTGGGCGTCGCCGAGTTCACCGCGCGGTGCCGTGAGTCCGTGCTGCGGCACGTCGACGAGTTCGAGGCGCTGACCGAGCGCATGGGCTACTGGGTCGACCTGGACCACCCGTACCGGACGATGTCGGCCGAGTACGTCGACAGCGTCTGGTGGGCGCTCCAGCGGATCTTCCGGGACGGCAGGCTGGTCGAGGACCACCGCGTCGCGCCGTACTGCACGCGGTGCGGCACCACGCTGTCCGACCACGAGGTCGCCCAGGGCTACGAGACCGTCGTCGACCCGTCGGTGACGGTCCGCTTCCCGCTGGTGGGGGATATGGCCGGGGTGGACCTGCTGGTGTGGACGACCACGCCGTGGACGCTGGTGTCCAACACCGCCGTGGCGGTCCGCCCGGACGTCGACTACGTCGTGGCCCGCACGGACCGCGGGGTGTTCGTGGTCGCGGAACCCCTGGCCGAGCGGGTGCTGGGCGGGTTCGAGCTGGTGGCCACCGTGCGGGGCGCCGACCTGGTGGGTCGGGGCTACCGGCGGCCGTTCGACCTGGTCGACGTCCCGGACGCGCACGTCGTCGTGGCGGCGGACCACGTGACGACCGACGACGGCACCGGTCTGGTGCACCTGGCGCCCGCGTTCGGCGCGGAGGACCTGGAGGTGTGCCGGGCGGCGGGCCTGCCGGTGGTCAACCCGATCGGCGGCGACGGGCGGTTCCTCGCCGACGTGCCGGTGGTGGGCGGGGTCTTCTTCAAGGACGCCGACCCGGTGCTGCTCGCCGACCTGGAGCGGCGAGGGCTGCTGTTCCGCTCGGAGCCGTTCGAGCACAGCTACCCGCACTGCTGGCGCTGCCACACGCCGTTGATGCACTACGCCCAGCAGGCCTGGTACATCCGCACGACCGCGATCCGCGACGCGCTCCGGCGGGAGAACGAGGCCACCACCTGGTACCCCGAGCACGTCAAGCACGGCCGGTACGGCGACTGGCTGGCGAACAACGTCGACTGGGCCCTGTCCCGCTCCCGCTACTGGGGGACGCCGCTGCCGCTGTGGCGGTGCGCCGACGGGCACGTGACGGCCGTCGGGTCCCGCGCCGAACTGGGGACGCTGGTCGGCGCGGACCTGTCGGCGCTCGACCCGCACCGGCCGTTCGTCGACGACGTCACGTTCGACTGCCCGTCGTGCGGCTCGACGGCCACCCGCGTGCCCGAGGTGGTCGACGCCTGGTTCGACTCCGGCTCGATGCCGTTCGCCCAGTTCGGCTACCCGCACGTGCCCGGCAGCGTCGAGGAGTTCGACCGCGCCTTCCCCGCCCAGTACATCGCGGAGGCCGTCGACCAGACCAGGGGCTGGTTCTACACGCTCATGGCCGTCGGCACGCTGGTCTTCGACCGGTCGCCGTACGAGAACGTCGTGTGCCTGGGCCACATCGTGGCCGAGGACGGCCGCAAGATGAGCAAGCACCTCGCCAACGTCCTCGAACCGATCCCGCTCATGGACGCCCACGGCGCCGACGCGCTGCGCTGGTTCATGGCCTGCTCCGGTTCCCCGTGGTCGTCCCGCCGGGTCGGGTCGGGGGCGCTGGCGGAGATCGTCCGCCGCACGCTCATGACCTACTGGAACACCGCGTCCTTCTTCACCCTCTACGCCGAGGGGTGGGGGCCCGCCAACCCGGCCGCGGCGCGTCCGGTGCTGGACCGGTGGGTGCTGGGCGAGGTGCACCGGCTCACCCGCGACGTGGACGAGCGGCTGGAGGACTACGACACCGCGGGCGCCGGACGGCTGCTGGCGGACTTCGTCGACGACCTGTCGAACTGGTACGTGCGGCGGTCCCGCCAACGGTTCTGGGCCGCCGACCGGGACGCGCTCGCCACGTTGCACGAGTGCCTCGACGTCCTCACCCGCCTGCTGGCGCCGTTCGTCCCGTTCATCACCGAGGAGGTCTGGCGGCGGGCCGTCCGCCCCGGCGTCCCGGACGCGCCGGAGTCGGTGCACCTGGCGACCTGGCCGGTGGCGGACCCGACGCTGATCGACCCCGTGCTGGCCGAGCACGTCCGCGTCGCCCGGACGCTGGCCGAAGTCGGTCGGGCCGCGCGCAAGAGCAGCGGGGTGCGGGTCCGGCAGCCGCTCGGCCGGGCGCTGGTCGGGCTGCCCGTCGACCTGCCGCGCGACCTGCTGGACGACGTCGCCGCCGAGCTGAACGTGAAGCGCTTCGAGCCGCTGTCCGGCAAGGTCGTGGACGTCCGGGTGAAACCGGACTTCCGCGCGCTGGGCAAGAGGTTCGGCAAGCGCACGCAACGGGTGGCGGACGCGGTGCTCGCGGTGGATCCACGCGAGGTCGTCGCACGGCTGCGCGCCGACGGGCTGGTCGTGGTCGCGGTGGACGGCGAGCCGGTGGAGGTGACGGAGGTCCTGGTGACCGAGGTGCCGCGCAGCGGCTGGGCCGTGGAGTCCCAGCGCGGCGTGACGATCGCGCTCGACGTGGAGGTCACGCCGGAACTGGCCGCCGAGGGGACCGTGCGCGACCTGGTCCGCGTGGTGCAGCAGGCGCGGCGCGCAGCCGGGTTCGAGGTGTCGGACCGCGTCGAGGTGGTGGTGAGTGCGCCGGAGGGTGTGCTGGAGGCCGTGCGGGCGTACCGGGAGTTCCTGGCGGGGGAGACGCTGGCGGACCGGGTGGTGCCGGCCGACGACGGCGTCGACGGCTTCGCCGGTGTGGTGGGGGACGGCGTGCCGGTGACGGTCGTGGTCACGAAGGCCGGACCGGTCAGAAGGTGTCGAGCCTGAGGCTGAAGATGTAGCAGTCGGTGCACCCCGTGTCCTCGAACGCCGAGAAGCGGTAGGTCTTCGTGACGCCGTCGGCGCCGTCGATGAACCGGAACTCCCCGCTGTTCACCCCCGAGTGGAACCACGTGACGTGGTTGAGACCGACGACCAGGACGGAGTTGGGGGAACCGCCCCGCGAGTAGCAGTACTTGTCCGCGCTGTCGAAGTTTCGGAAGAACTCGGTGAACTCGTGGCTGTCGTCGCACTCGTCCTGGGAGACGTTCGCCCGTTCGGTCGCGGTAGCCGGAACGGCCATTCCCGCGATCAGGACGGCCGTGGCCGCGAACGCGCCGAACAAGGTCCTGGTCCTCATGGAGTTCCCCCTTCGTGGCGCCGTGGCCCGGCGCGGGCGTATGTCCGGGGCAGGGAGAAGACCCCCTCCCTGCCCCGAAACCCCCTGACCGCAGTTGACCGGGCCTGAGTTGCTGAGGCGCGGCCTGTCTGTAAATCTGAGTTTAAGGCAGGGGTCGCGGTTGTCAACCGCCGATCAAGGGCGCTGTCCGGTCAACTAAGCTCCACGTGGAGGTGAAGTGGTGGCTGAGCAGCAAGAACCGCAGTCGTTGACCGAACGCCTCGACCGGTTGTTCCGAACGGTGCACCCGGCGAACCGGGGTGAGTACACGTACGAAGAGGTCGCCTCAGCCATTCGCGAGCAGGGCACGATGATCTCGCACACCTACATCTGGCAGCTCAGGAAAGGCCTTCGGGACAACCCGACCAAGCGGCACCTCGAAGCGCTGGCCGCGTTCTTCGGCGTGCCGGCGTCGTACTTCCTCGACGACGACACGGCCGCGGCGGACGCTCAACTGGAGTTGCTGGCGACCCTGCGGGACGACCCCGTGCGGTCGCTGGCCCTGCGCGCGGCCGAGTTGTCGCCGAACGGGCTGGCCGCGATCCGGGCGATGGTCGAGCACGCGCGGTCGGTGGAGGGCCTGCCGAGCGAGGAGACCTGACACCGATAGGGTTGAGGTCGAGGCGCGACTGCCTGAGGGAGTGTGCGGGGGAGTTGTGCGGCGGCTGATCAAGGACGTGCGCGCCCGGCTCGCGGACGTGGTGATCCCGCACCCGTTCTCCGTCGAGGCGTTCCGCGCGCAACTGGCCCGCGACCGTGGTCGCCCCCTGTACCTGCACGTCCTCCCGACGCCGCTGGGCGAGGGCGAGCCGTGCGGGATGTGGATCTCCCTGGCGGACTCCGACCACGTGTTCCACGCCCGCGGGACGAGCCCCATGCACGAGCTGAACATCATCCTGCACGAGATCGGGCACATGCTCTGCGACCACGTCGGCTACGGCCCCAACGGCGGCCCGGCCTCGCTGTTCCCGCTGCTCGACCCCGCCGTGGTGCGGCGCGTGCTCATGCGGACCCGCTACTCGACACCCGAGGAGGAGGCCGCCGAGCTGATGGCGGCGCTCATCCTGGAACGGGCCGGGTGGCCGAGTCCGAGCACGGGTCCGGGCGGACCGGCGGGCGAGTTGCATGACCTGCTCTGACCTGACCGGTACCGCGGGGGTCGCGCCCAGTCCACTGTGGATCGCCTCGATCGCGGTCCTGTGGTTGGTGGCGGTCCGGCTGCTGGTCTCCAAGCGCAGGACGCCGCAGCGGCGGGCGATCGCGTTCACCTTCCTGTTCGTCACCCTGGCGGCGACGATCAGCGGCCACAGCGCGCGGCGCGCGTTCGACGCCGCCATCGGGATCCCCGACCTGTCGATCCTCGTGGGGCACGTGTTCGCCGTGCTCGCGGTGGTGGCGTGCCTGGAACTCCTGGCGGTCGTGGCCGAGGCGGGGGAGACCAGGCGGCGGCTGCTCCGCGGCGCACGGTCGGTCCTGGCGTCGGCGCTCGCGGGCATGGCCGTGCTGTTCGTGCTGATCCCCAGGCAGGCCGACCACTTCGACTTCGGGTGCTGGGAGGCCCGGTCACCCCTGGTCGTCGTCTACCAGTTGCTCTTCCAGGTGTGCCTGGCGACGGGGTTCGCCGCCGCCGTGGTGCTGTTCGGCTCCCGCAGGCTCACGGCCGTCGGGGCGTGGTTCAAGGCGTCCGCGTTCCTGATCGCCGCCGGCTGCTGCTTCGGCGTGGGCTACGTCGGCATCCGCATGTGGTACGTCGTGGCGCACGGGTTCGACCTGCCGTACCCGTTGGAGGGCCCGGTCTACGGACTGGTGCCGCTCGTGCTGCTGGAGTCCACGATGGTGCTCCTCGGGGTGGGCGCCCTCATCCCGCAGGCGATGAGGGCGGGACGGCTGGTCGGTCGCCTCGTGCGGTTCCACGGCCTCCGGTCGTTGTGGCAGACGCTGTCGGAGGCGGCTCCGGGGAACGTGCTCGGACCCGTGCCCACCCGGACGGCCGACCTGCTGAGCGTGGTGGCGATCGAGCGACGGCTCTACCGCCGGGTCATCGAGATCCGCGACGCCCAGTGGGAGCTGAACGGGTTCGTCTCGGCGGCGATGGTCGAGGACGCGCGGCGCGCGGTCGACGAGAGCGGCCCGGACGAACCGGACCTGGCGCTGGAGGCGCTGCTCCTGGAGGTCGCCCGGCGGGCCAAGGAGGGCGGGCTGCCGCACGCGGGCGGCGACCACGGGTCGAGCTGGTCGGGTGAGGCGGACCTGGACGAGGAAGCCCGTCGACTGCTGGCCATCCAGCGCGTCTTCGCCGGCCCGTGGGTGCGCGAGGCGTCGGCGCGGCTCATGGCCGCCGCCTGACCCCGGTCAGCTCCGGAGGGTCGCGAGCGAGGCGCGCAGCGTCGTGCGCAGGCGGGCCGTGCTGCCGGTGGCGGCCATGTGCATCGTGCTGCCGACGACACCCGCGACGATCACCTGCGCGGTGGTGACGGGGTCGAGGTCGGGGCGGACCTTGCGGACGGCCTGCATGCCCCGGATCCCGTCGGCCAGCACGCGTTCCCAGGTGTCGAAGACGTCGGCCAGGATCGCCTGGACGTCGGGGTTGTCCGGGTCGAGCTGGGTGAGCAGCGTGGTCAGGTCGCAGCGCGAGCCCTGCGACTCGTAGTGCGCGCACAGCGCCTCCGCCCACTCCTCCCACGCGCGCCAGGTGTTCGCGCCGTCGAGCCGGGCCCGCTGGTCGGCCAGGATCGTGTCCGCCTCGTACCGGGCGACGGCGAGCATCAGCGCCGCCTTGCCCTCGGGGAAGTAGTGGAAGAGCTGGCTGTTGCTGACCTTCGCGGACGCGCGCACGCACTCCAGGCTCGTCTGCGCCACACCACGCTCGCGCGCCACCGCCGCCGCGTGCTCGACGATGCGGCTCCGGGTGGCGAGACCCTTGGTCGTCAGCTCGCGGGGCATGGTGCGAGCCTATCAAGATTTCTGGATTGCACGAGCCAGAAATTCGTGGATAGTGGACTGCGTGAGCCAGAAAAGGCGCACACCACGATGAGTGAGGAACAGCGATGTCAACGGTGGGACTGATCGGGGCGGGGCACATCGGCGCGACCGTGGCGAGGTTGGCGGTGGCGGCGGGGCACGACGTCGTGCTGAGCAACTCACGCGGCCCGGAGACGCTCGCGGACCTGGTCGCCGAACTGGGACCCAAGGCGCGGGCGGGCACGCCGACCGAGGCGGCGGAGGCCGGTGACGTGGTGGTGGTGACGGTGCCGCTCAAGGCCTACCGGGACGTGCCGGTGGAGCCGTTGGCGGGCAAGGTCGTGATCGACACGAACAACTACTACCCCGAGCGGGACGGGGTGATCGCCGAGCTGGAGGACGGTTCGGCCACCACGAGCGGCCTGCTCCAGGCCCACCTGCCGACGTCGAAGGTCGTCAAGGTGTTCAACAGCATCTACTACCGCCACCTCGCCGACCTGCCGCGGCCGTCGGGCGCCGCGGACCGCAGCGCGCTGCCCGTCGCGGCCGACGACGAGGCTGCCAAGGCGCGTGTCGTGGCGCTGCTGGACGACCTCGGCTACGACGGCCACGACGCGGGTTCCCTCGCGGACAGCTGGCGGTTCGAGAACGGGGCGCCCGCGTACTGCGTGATCTACTTCGCGCCGGGCACGGCGACCGACGAACTCGGCCTGCCGGGCGCCCAGCCCGCCGACGCCGAGGTCGTCTCGGCCGCGCTGGCGAAGGCCCAGCGCTAGGACGGCGCGAGGATCGTCGCCAAAGGGAGGAGTGGACCCGAGGCGATTCGGGAAGTACCCACGTCGTCCGGCCCGCCGGTAGTCGGCGGTGGAGCGTTCGTGACCGCGGTTCCGCCTCGTCCGGACGAGGCGGCGCCCGCCGGTCAGCGCGGCGGAACGGGGAGCAGGTCGAGCGGTTTCCAGCCGTTGCCGGACGCGGAGGTCTTGAGCACGAGCGGGGTGCCGACGAGCGCCTGCGGCCACTCCCGTTGGATCTTCGGGATCAGCGGTGACCGCAGGTGCTCCTCCACCCCGGTCTCCCGGTGGCCCTCCATCAGGTAGAAGACCGTGGGGTCCTCCACATCGCGGGACCACCGGAACCACGCGTTGCCCTCCTCGGCCCTGGTGGCCTCGGTGAACTCCCGCACCAGGCCCGGCCAGTGGTCCGTCCACTCGGGATGGACGGTGAAGCGGATGGTGATGACGAGCACGACGCCTCCCGGTCACTTGGTCCAGCGGTCGAGTGCGGTGCGCCAGCCGTCGGTCCTGGTGTCGCCCGCCCAGGCGATGTAACCGTCGGGGCGGACGAGGAGACCGGGTCCGCCGTCGATGCGGCGCTCGACGCGGATCGGGCTGTCGGTGGCCGGGGCGTTGTTCTCCAGCACCAGCACGAACCCGCCGTCGCGCAACGCCTCGAACAGGCGGCCCACGGCCAGCGGGACGTCCGGTGCGCGCCTGCCGACGAGCTTGTGGTCGCCCGGCCCGCGACCGTAGGAGATGCCGATGCCGGAGAACATCCCGGACGTCTTGGCGGCGACCTTCTCGCGGCCCAGCAGGAACGGCAGGACGTGGCGGCGGAACATCCGGGCGGGCCACGAGCGCGCCGTCATCAGCCGGATCGTGGCGCCGCTGGTGCGCAGCACCAGCTTCCCGACCGGGTGCCGTTCGGCCTGGTAGGTGTCGAGGACCGCGGGATCGGCCCCGCGCAGCACGGCCGCGAGCTTCCAGCCGAGGTTGAGCCCGTCCTGGATGCCGGTGTTCAGGCCCTGCCCGCCGGCGGGGGAGTGCACGTGGGCGGCGTCCCCCGCCAGGAACACCCGGCCGGTGCGGTACTGCGCGACCTGGCGCTCGTCGCTCTGGAACTGCGACAGCCACCGGATCCGCTCCAACCCGTAGTCCGTGCCCATGGCGCGCTTCAGCACGTCCCGCACCATCGCCTCGTCGCCCTGGAACGCGGGGTCGTCCTCGTTGCGGCGGTCCCAGACGATCACCCGGAACCAGCCGTCGCCGAACGGCGCGAGGAACGCGAAGCAGTCCTCGCCCGAGTCCACCGTGACGATGGACGCGGGCGGAGCGGCCAGGTGGGCGTCGGCGAGCACGATCGACCGCAGCAGCACCTCGCCGGGGAACGGCTGCCCGACGAGGTCGCGGACCGCGCTGCGCACGCCGTCGGCCCCGACCACGTAGGAGGCCTTCCACTCCCGCTCGCCGTCCGGTGTCACGGCCCTGACCACGACGCCGTCGTCGTGCTGCCAGAGCTTGACGACCGTGGCGTCGCGCACGACGTGCGCGCCGAGGCTCACCGCCCGCTTCTCCAGCAGGGTGTCCACGTTCACCTGCGGGGTGACCAGCAGGAACGGGAACGGTGTCGGCAACGTGGTCAGGTTTATCTCGGTGCCCCGCCAGAGGGCCAGGCCGGGGGAGGCGGTGCCGGTGCTCCGCAGTTCGCTCGCGAGCCCCCGCGTGTCCATGACCTCCAACGTCCTCGCGTGCACGCCGAACGCGCGGCTCAGTGGGGAGGGCGACTGGTGCTTCTCCAGCACCACGACCGAGCGGCCCGCGAGCGCGACCTCCCCCGCCACCATGCAGCCCGTCGGGCCCGCCCCGACCACCAGTACGTCCACGGTTTCCATCTCGACCTCTCTAAGTCAACGGCTGGTGACTTAACCGTGGCAGGGTTCACGAAGTAAGTCAATGGCCGTTGACTTACCCTGGCGTCATGCCTGAGATCCGTCGACGCTCCGCCACCGCCACCCGTGCCGCGATCCTGGACGCGGCCCGCGTCCGCTTCGGAGCGGACGGGTTCGACCGGGTGACCATCCGGGACATAGCCGGGGACGTCGGCGTCGACCCGGCGATGGTGATCCGCTACTTCGGCTCGAAGGACGCGCTGTTCACCGAGGCCTCGGCGTTCGACATGGAGCTGCCCGACCTGTCGGGCGTGGGGCCGGAGGACTTCGTGGACGAGCTGATGACGCGGTTCTTCGCCGTGTGGGAGGACAACGCCGGGTTCCTGTCGCTGCTGCGCGCCGCCGCCACGAGCACGGTGGCGGCGGACAAGATGCGGGAGCTGTTCACCCGTCAGGTGGCCCCGGCGCTGGGCGCCGCGGCGGTCGACCGGCCCGCCGACCGCGCGGCGCTCGTCGGCAGCCAGATCCTCGGGCTGGCCCTGTCGCGTTACGTGCTGCGCGTGCCACCGCTCGTGGCCATGAGCCACGACGAACTGCGAACCTGGATCGGTCCGGTCATCAACCACTACCTCACCGACGAGGTCTTCGAGTGAGGCGGAGTCCGTTCAGGACACCCCTAGAAGTCCCCTGGCGACCCCTGAAAACGGTCTCGGAACGAGGCTGTCAACCCCTGCGATCCATGTGTTCGCTATCGAATTTTTCCCACTGTGGAACGATTTTCCCGGAAGTCATCTCGGGCGCGCAACATTCCGCGATCTTCGATTGACCACGTTCGACCAACGGCGATAGATTCGCCGGCGTTGCCTGAGCCGGCCGCATCCCTGACCAGCGCCGAGGGAAGTGCGAGAAACCGATGATCAACGAAGATCACTCCGAGAAGCGGCCGACCAGGATCACCGTGCAGCGGCTCGGCGGACACTTGGCGAGCATCGTCATGCCGAACATCGGGGCATTCATCGCGTGGGGACTCATCACCGCGTTGTTCATTCCGGACGGTTGGCTGCCGAACCCGACGTTCGCTCAGTTGGTCGACCCGATGGTCAAGGTGCTGCTGCCGGTCCTCATCGGCTACACCGGCGGCAGGCTGGTGCACGGCCAGCGCGGCGGTCTGGTCGGTTCGATCGCGACGATCGGCATCGTCGTCGGCACCGAGATCCCGATGTTCTTCGGCGCCATGATCATGGGCCCGCTGGCCGCGCTCTGCATCAAGATCTTCGACCGCTACCTCGGCTCCAGGGCGTCGTCCGGGTTCAAGATGCTGGTCGACAACTTCAGCGCGGGCATCATCGGCGGCGCGCTGGCGATCGTCAGCCTGCTCAGCATCGGCCCGGCCGTGCAGACCGCCACCAAGGCGCTGGGCCACGGCGTGCAGATCGTCATCGACGCCCACCTGCTCCCGCTCGTGGCGCTGCTGATCGAGCCCGCGAAGATCCTCTTCCTCAACAACGCCGTCAACCACGGCGTGCTGGGGCCGCTGGGCGTGCAGGACGCGCTCGCCCACGGCAAGGCGATCCACTTCCTGCTGGAGACCAATCCCGGTCCGGGCATGGGCATCCTGCTCGCCTGCGCACTCTTCGGCGACCGCATGGTCCGCGCCACCGCTCCCGGCGCGATGGTGATCCACTTCATCGGCGGCATCCACGAGATCTACTTCCCGTACGTCCTGGCCGCACCGCGCCTCGTGCTGGCCGCCATCGCGGGCGGCGCCACGGGCATCTTCGTCTTCAACCTGACCGGCGCGGGCCTCATCGCCACCCCGTCGCCCGGCAGCATCATCTCGCTCATGGCCGTGACCCCGAAGGGTGGCCACCTGGGTGTCATCGCGGGCGTGGTGGCCGCGACCGTGGTGTCGTTCATCGTGGCGTCCGCACTCCTCAAGTTCGGCAAGGGCCGCGACGACCAGGTGGAAACCGGAGGACGGGTTTCCGCCCCGGCTCCGGCGGCCGCCCGGTGACGCCCGGAACACCAGGCGAAACGGCAAGGCGATGAACACGCACGGGCGGAAGAAGCGCGGCAACCAACCGAAGTTCCACCCGTCGTCGTTCGGCGGCTGGCCGGACTACCAGCAGTGGGCGGACAACGACTTCCGCCCCTGCCCGGACCCACCGCGGGAAGCCCGACCGGAACCGGAACCCGAGCCGCAGCCCACACCGACCAGGCCTCCACTGCCGGCAGCCGACCACATCCCCACCACCATGTGGGCGGGTGCCCCCGTCGTCCCCGCCCCGCCACCACCACCGGAACCGGAACCCCTGTCCCCACCGGGCTGGCAGGCGTTCGAGGAGGTCGAACCGGAACCCGACCCGGCAGTCTGGGAGGCCTTCACCGAGGTCAACATGCTCCCGGTGCTGGACCGCCCACCACCGGTACCCACCAGACAGCCTGAAAGCCTCGACAACACCCCTCAATGGGCAGACGACGACCTAGTGGTGCGCCCCTACATCCGCACCCACGGCCGAGTGACGCAGGGCTACGACCTACGCCTGGAAACCCTCATCTCGGTAACCAGACTGCACGAACGCGACCCCATGAACCCCACGTTCACCCAGGACATGCTCAGCATCTGCGACCTCTGCTGCACAGCACCACAATCAGTCGCAGAAGTCTCCTCCTACCTCAACGCCCCCCTGGGCGTCACGAGGGTCCTCATCGCCGACGCCATCGAGGCGGGCCTGGTCACCGTTGACCACGGCACCGCAATGATCGACGCCAAACCCACCCGCGAACTATTGGAACGAATCAGAGACGGCCTACGCAACCTGGCCTGACCGCACGGCCCACCAACTCGCCAGCGCCAGCTCCAGTCCCCTCTGGCCTGACCAGCCTGGCCACCCACTCGCCAGCTTCAGTTCCCCTGCGCCTCTGGCCCGCAGCCCCGCCATCTCGCCAAATGGAGGGCGCCCACACTCCCCCCGTGGCCCCGATCCCCAGCGCCCTCAGCTTCACGTCAGGTTTGTCAAGGCATCTTTCCTGCCTTGACAAACCTGACGTGAAGTTCGAAACAATTGAGCGAGCGGGGCACCTCTCCGCCCCAACCATCTACCTCCGGCACAACAACGCATCCGGCGTACGCCCAGACCCGATCCTCCCCGTATAAGCAACCCCCGCCACATACTCCTCAGCAGAACACTGCCCCTTGTACGCCCCCAAGGCGAACTCCCCACCAGGCCCACCACTCGGCCGGTTATCCCCCCGATCAAACCAAACAGTCCGCCCAGCACGCCCCAACGCCCCCTGCGCCCGAGCACACAACCCAGCCGAGAACGCGGCCCCATTCACGCTGTACCCCACCAGATAGTGATCCGCCGGACACTGCACCTTCGTATACCCGGAAGCCCAGTCCACATCCACAAAGGACTCATCCCGAACCGTCACGAACGACGAAGGCACTCCCCAACCCCCAGTGCACAACCCCCGATTCCCGGTATGGGCCAACCCGATCACCCTCTGCCCATCCGGGCACACACCCTTCCGAGCCCCCGAGTTCCAATCCCCCTGAACGGCCCGCGACCGCTGGAAGTCCCCGTGGTCCAGGTTCACCATCGACCACGGCACAACCGGCGCGACCTGCCCGGTACGACCAGCAGCCCCCACCAACCGCGCCCAAGCAGACGCCCGCCAGTCATCCCCGTCGAACACCCCCATCCGATTCCCAGCGGCATCCCAGTGCAACAACGCCCACCCGTTCCCCGTGCGTCCACTGTGGAACCCCACCATCGGCCAGTACGCGAAATCCGCATCCGCCTGCACCAGCAGATCCACGAAGTTCGAGAACCACGCCCGAGAAGCGGGATCCGTGTTCTCCCGCCCCCCAACCCCGAACTCACTGATCCACACCGGCGCGGTGAAATGCGCCCCGCTCTCCTCCGAAACGTAAAGGGCCTGCCGCCGCACCACATCCCGCAACTCGGCAACGGAAAGATCCTGGTACCGGGGATCATGCGTCTCCCCGATCCCCGTGGCCCCTGAGTGATTCGCCCCCGTGTACCCGTAGAAGTGCGCCGAGTACACCAACTTCCCGGAGTCGATCAACGTGTGCGACAGCGTCCGCACCGGCTCCAACGTCGGCCGCCCGTGCGGCAACCCGTCAACGGGGAGCCCGGTCCAGTTGATCCCCTCCACGATGATCAGCAGGTCCCGGTTCGCCTCCAGCTGGATCCGATCCGCGACCTCCTGGGAAGCCCTCTGCCAGTCCCGGTCGTCCCCGGACCCCCAGTTCGGGTCGTCCCACACGTTCCGTCGCACCTCGTTGTACAGATCGGCCCCGACCACCCGCTTGTTCCCGGCGTACCGCCGAGCCATGAACAGCCAGTCGTCCTGCCACTGCCGAGTGCTCTGCGCGGTGTTCCACCGCTCGTTCCCGTCCACCCCGCAGCACCACCGGGTGGTCGTGGTGTGGTTGTTCAAGATCACCGCGAGCCCCCGCGCGGTCAACCGCTCCACCACGAAGTCGTACACCTGCAACGGCGTCCGGCCCGCCAACTCCGGATTGGCCGCGACGGACGCGAGGGGCACCACCGCCCCGTCGTGCACCATCTGGTTCGAGAACGGCAGCCGGACGCTGTTCAGCCCGACCTCCACGAACCCGTCGATCACCGCGTCCACCGACGCCCGGTCCAGTCCGAGCGGAATCCGGTCCGCCTTCTCCCCGGCGTGGTGGTTGGCCGGATCGGCGATGTCGCCCGACCCGTTCCACGTCCCGCTGGCACCGTGCCAGTTCCCCGACTTCAGCTTGAACCGGTCACCGCGCGCGTCGACCACGTACCGCCCACGGGTGCTCAACGGCCCGACCCAGTCCTGCTCCGCGGGCGCGGCACCAGCCGACGGCACCGCCACGACACCCGCCACCACGACACCGGCCAGCAGTACGCGAACAAGCTTCATGTCTGGACGGTAGCGAGCACGGGCGCTCGCCGGCAGGGGCCGATCGGCGGATCAGCGGGTCGGCCGGGCGGTCACACCACCGCTCCCACGTCGGGAGGCTGGTGCCACTGCGAAGCGCGGTTCGGGAAACGCCCCCGACGACGGGCGTGCGCGTGGGCGTCGGCGCAGGCGAAGACGACGGCGCCGGCGATCACGGGCAGGACCAGGGCCCCGTGAGCGGCGTCGACGCAGATGACGGTGGTCCAGAACAGGATTCTCATATCGGCAGGTTAGGTATTCCCGCGGCCGCTCGATCCCCTTTTGGGAAAGGCTTGATGATTCCCGCGACCGAACACCACATTCGTGCGGGAATCCCCGGTCCAGGCCCGTTACCGCTTGCGCTCCAACGCTTCCCGGGCGGCCTCCGCCCAGTGCGGAGCCCCCGCGCGGGAGGCGACCACCAGCGCGTGCCGGTAGTGCGCGCACGCCTGTCGATCCCGCCCGAGCGCCACGGCGAGATCACCGAGGTGCTGGGCGACGGGCCCGAACGCGACCAGTCCGCTGCCCGCCCCGGCGATCTCGTCCTCGGCGGGCAGCAGGTCGGCGTACAGCCGTTCGGCCGCCTCCGCGTCCCCGGTCCGAATCGCCGTCTGGGCGTGCAGGCAGGTGCGCGCCTCGAACAGCAGGTCGTGCGGCGACTCCGGCACGTCGCGGTCCCCGGTCCACGGCCGGTACGGCCCCCAGTCCGCGTCCGCCGACCGCACCCCGAGGCCGAGCAGCGCGAACGGCAGCAGCCCGTCCTCCAGGCCGGGCATCCCCGTGCCGGTCAACCGGGACGCGGCGGAGCGGTAGGCGGTGACGGCCTCGGCGGTCCGCCCGGTCACCGCCAGCCGGAGCGCCGCGTACCAGGCGGTGAACACGCCGACGACCGGGAGTTCGTGCCGGGCCGCGAGGTCGTCCGCCGCCTCCGCGTGCCGGTCGGCGCTCCCGAGGTCGCCCACGGCGGCGCTCGACTGGATCCCGATCAGGTGCGCCAGCACCTCGAACACGACCAGGCGGTTGGCTCGGGCCACCTCCAGCAGTTCCCCGCCGATCCGCCCCCGGTCGGGGGAGAGGCCTGCGCGGTGGAACGTCTGGAGGAAACGGCCGTTGAGGGCGAACGCCAGCAGCGTCGGGTCGCCCAGGTCGCGGGCGATGGCCTCGGCTTCCCGCGCCGCCTCGTCACCCCGAGGCCCGGAGTCGGCCCGCCGCTCGACGGCGATGGTGACCAGCAGTCGGGCGCGGTCGGCCGCACGGTCGGCGGGCAGGGCCTCCAGGGTCCGCTCCGCGGTCGCCACCAGCCGGGCCGACAGGTCCTCGTCGTCGTTGGCGGTCCAGATCGCGGGCACGTCGAACGACCCGATCACGCCCGCCGTCAGCACCGGGTCGCCGAACGCCTCGGCCGCGTCCGTCGCCTCCGAGCGCAGCCGACGCGCCTCCCGCAGGTCACCGGTCACGGCCAGCGCCCGCACCAGGCCCATCACGGCCTCCAGCCGTTCCCGGCCGGCGTCGACGCGGGCCAGGACCTCCCGCCACAGCCGGGCCGCCTCGTGCGGCGCGGACCGCTGTTCCGCCCGTTCGGCCGCGGCACGGGCGAAGCGCGCGGTGCGCGCGGCGGGCACCCGGCTGGCCGCGTGCAGGAGGTGGTGGGCGATGGTCTCCACGTCGTCGGGCCGCGTCCGCTCCACGACCTCGGCCACGGCCGCGTGCCACCGCGTCCGACGAGCGCGCGTGCTGTCCTCGTACAGGGTTTCCCGAACCAGGGCGTGGGCGAACCGGGGGTGGTCGGAGCGCTCCACCAGGAACCCGGCCCGGACGGCGGACTCGACCGAGTCCAGCACCGCGTCCTCGTCGCCCGCGAGCGCGACCAGCACGTCGAGGTCCACCTCGTCACCCAGGACGGCGGCCTGCCGCAGGTGCGTGCGCGCGGCTTCGGGCAGGCCCGCCAGCCGGTGCCGGATCACGTCGCGGACGCCCGCGGGGACGGCGTGCAGCCCCGGATCGCCCTCGGCCTCCCACAACCGCGTCAGCTCGCGGACGAAGAACGGGTTGCCCGCGCTCCGGGCGTGCACCAGCCGAGCGCCGTCCGGGGACATCTCGCGCCCGGTGATCGCCTTGACCACCTCGTCGACCTGCGGTCGGGTCAGGCCGCCGAGGTAGACCCTGGTCGGCTCGACGCGCGCGGCGCGGCCCAGGGCCTCCGCCAGCGCCGGGGTGATGTCGGTCGAGCGGTAGGTGCCGACGACCAGCACCGGCCCGGTGTCGGGATCGGCGACCAGCGACGTCACCACGGCGAGGGTGTCCTCGTCGGCCCAGTGCAGGTCGTCGAACACCAGCAGCACCGGTTCCTTCGCGGTGAACGCCGTCCCGTCGGCCACGCCGAGCGCTCCGCGCATCCGGGTCCACGGTCCGGTGCCGCTCCGGAGTTCCGGCGACGCGCCCCACGCGGTGGTCCAGCCCCGTGCCGCGAGCCGGTCGGTCAACGTCCTGACCAACGCGGTCTTGCCCGCGCCCGCGACACCGGACACCAGCGCCAACCGGGGGCGGGCGGTGGTCGCGGCTGCGTCCTCCAGCGCGGCGAGTTCGGCCTCCCGGCCGACGAACGGGTGCTCGGCCCGTGCTCGGGGAGCGAGGTGCGGGGCCTGGGCGAGGATGTCCGCCTCCAGCCGCCGCAGGTCCTCGCCGGGGTCCACGCCCAGTTCGGCGAGCAGCACCTCACGGGCTCGGCGCAGCGTAGCCAGCGCGTCGCCCTGCCGTCCCGCCCGGTACAGCGCGAGCGCCAGCAGCCGTCGACCGTTCTCGTGCAGCGGGTGGGCGGCGACGTGCGCCTCCAGGTCGGGCACCGACTCCGCGGCCCGGCCCAGCGCCAGCGCGGCCTCCGCCCGGCGGGCCACGGCCAGCGAGCGCACCTCGTCCAGGCGCGCGGCCTCACCCCGAGCCCACGCCTGGTCGGCGAACTCGGCGTAGGCGGGTCCGCGCCACAGCCCGAGGGCCTCGTCCAGCAGCGTGAGAGCGGCCTCGGGCCTCGACGTGGCGGCCGTGGCGACGGCGGCCTCGAACCGCTGGGCGTCCACGGCTCCCGGCTCGGCGTGCAGCGCGTAGCCGGGGGGAGCGGTGACCAGGAGAGCGGACGGAGTCCGGGGTGGACGGTGGGGTTCGAGCGCCTTGCGCAGCGCGCCGACGAACGTCTGGAGCGCGCCCAGCGCCCCGTCCGGAGCCTCGTCCCACAGGTCGTCGATGAGCACCGCCGCGGGCACGGTCCGACCCCTGGCCACCAGCAGCCGAGCCAGCACGGCCCGGTGCCGCGGGCCCTTGAGGTTCACCGACCCGTGCTCGTCGAAGGCCTCCAACGGCCCCAGCACACCGAACCTCACCACCGGCACAACCTAGCCGTGGGCAGGACCTCCCGCCGTGCTGACCCGACGCTGATCGAACGCTGATCGGCCTCCCGCAGAGTCGGTTCCGGCAAGGACCGATCCACAGGGAGAACACCATGGCACCGCAGATCACCGGGTTCACCGAGCGCCGCGTCACCGTCGCCGACGGCGTGTCGCTCAACGCCGCCGTCGGCGGCTCGGGCAGTCCCGTCGTGCTGCTGCACGGCTTCCCGCAGACCCACCTGATGTGGCGGCACGTCGCCGCCGACCTGGCCGCCGACCACACCGTCATCTGCCCCGACCTGCGCGGCTACGGCGCCAGCGACAAGCCCGTCGACACCGACGGCCAGGCCTACTCCAAGCGCACGATGGCCGCGGACATCGTGGCGCTCGCCCGCGAACTGGGCCACGACCGCTTCGCCCTCGCAGGGCACGACCGCGGCGCGCTGGTCGCCATCCGCGCGGGCCTCGACCACCCGGACGTGATCACCCACCTGGCCTCGCTCGACGTCCTGCCGACCCTGGACATGTGGGACGTCATGCACGGCACCACGGCCGCCGTCGGTTTCCACCTGTACCTGATGGCCCAGCCGCCCGGCCTGCCGGAGAAGCTGATCGCGGGGGCGCCCGACGACTTCTTCGGCCACTTCCTCGACCTCTGGACCAACGACCCCGACGCCATCCCCGCCGACGTCCGCGCGACCTACCTCAGGGCCTGCCGCGAGGCGATCCCGTCGATCGTCGCCGACTACCGGGCGTCCGCCGCGGTCGACGTCGAGCACGACGAGGCCGATCGCGCGGCGGGCAACCACCTGCGGATGCCGGTCGCGGTGCTCCAGCAGGACTGGGGCTCGGCGCTGGGCTTCGACGCCGCCGCCCGGTGGCGCGCGTGGGCACCGGACCTGGAGCACCAGACCGTGACCTGCGGGCACTTCATGGCGGAGGAGGCGCCCGGCGAGGTGGTCAAGGCGCTGCGCGACCTGCTGGCGAGGTAGGGCGCAGCCCGTCGATCACCAGGGTGATGAGGCCGTCGGCCTCGGCCCGCCAGTCGGGCCGGTCGTGGGCCGCGCCGATGCCGTGCAGCGCCATCATGACGGTTCCGGCGTGCACGTCGTCGCGGATGCCGCCGCTCCCGACGGCGGCGGCCACCAGGTCGGTGACGGCCTGTTCCAGCGCCCGGCTGCCCTCGGCGAGGGTGTCCGAGCCGGTGGCCATGAGCGTGGCCAGCGTCCGGGCGAGGCCCTGGTTGGCGTCCAGGTAGTCGACCATGCCGCGCAGGAAGACCGCCAGGGCCTCCTCCTCGGGCAGCGTGGCCCCCAGGTGGCGGGCGCGGGCGCACAGCGCGGCGACCTCCTCGTGGTAGACCGCCTCGGCCAGTGCCTCGCGGGTTGGGAAGTGGCGGTACAGCGTGCCGGTGCCCACCCCGGCCAGGCCGGCGAAGTCGTCGAAGCGCAGGTCGAAGAAGTTCCCGGCGTCGAAGACCTCCCTGGCCTTGGCGAGCAGGGCGTCGCGGTTGCGCTGGGCGTCGGCCCGCAGCGGCTTGGCGGCGGTCATGCGATACCTCCCGTTGACAAACGGAGACTATCTCCATATCTTGAGAACCGGAGACGATCTCCGGTTCAAGGGTATCCCATGAGGTGCGAGTTGAAGATCCTGATGTTCGGCCGAGGCGTGATCGCCACCGTCTACGGCTGGGTCCTGGAGCGGGCCGGGCACGAGGTCGAGTTCTACGTCCGGCCCGGCCGCGCGGCGGTGTACGGGGAGGCGGTGGACCTGGACCTGGTCGACGCCCGGCGGCGGGTGTGGGGTGAGCGGGTGGAGCAGCGGTGGCCGGTGCGCCTCCGCGAGGAGCTGGAGCCGGACCACGACTTCGACCTGATCGTGCTGAGCGTGTCGCACCACCGGCTCGCGGAGGCGGCGGACTTCCTGGCACCACGGCTCGGCAAGGCCACCGTGCTGGTCTTCGGCAACGTCTGGGCCGAGCCGCTCGACGCGATCGGCGCCCTTCCCGCCGACCGGGTCGCCTGGGGCTTCCCCCAGGCCGGCGGCGGCTTCGACGAGGACGGGGTGCTCCGCGGGGCGCTGCTGCCGGGGGTCGTCTTCGGCACGTTCGGCACGCCCCCGACCGACCGTGAACGGGCCGTGCGCGAGGTGTTCCGCGGGGCCGGGTGTCGAATCCGGGAGGTTCCCGACTTCCGCGGCTGGCTGCTGCTGCACTTCGCATCGGACGCGGGCCTGTCCTCGCAGGGCCTGAGGCTGGGCTCGTTGGCCATGCTGGCGGGGTCGACGGGTGACCTGCGCGAGGGGCTGCTGGCCGTGCGGGAGTTGCTGCCGCTCGTCGAGGCGCGTGGCGTCGACCTGCGACGGCACCGGGTGGGTGTGCTGCCGTTCCGCGCGCCCAGCCGGTTGACGGCCGCCGCGTTCGCCTGGGCGGTCAAGCACGTCCCGCCCGCGCGCGCGACCTTCTCGGCGCACAACGACCCCGGCGCCGTGGAAGCGCGGGAGGTCTGCCGGGACGCACTGGCGGAAGCACGGCGGCTGGGCGTCCCGGCGCCGCGCCTGGAAGCGGCGGAACCGCACTTCGCCCGCGCGTGATCAGTCCTCGTCGTGCAGCAGGAAGTTCGGCCGCTCCGCGCGCCACCCCGGCACGTCCAGGTCGTTCAGCACGGTGATCAGCTTCTTCTCCTCGTAGGTGAAGTGGGTTTCCATGATCGCCGAGAGCCCGTCCAGTTCGGCGGTCACCCGAGCTCTCGCGGTCTGGTCGGGTTCGTCGGGGAGGCCGGCGAGGAGCTTGTCCAGCGCGTTGAGGATCCAGTCGATCCGGTTGTGGTCGGTCTTGAGCTGGGTGATCACCGGGCGCAGTTCGGGGAACTCCTCGGCGATCTCCGGGAACGCGACCCGGTCCTCGCCGGTGTGGTGGCGGGTCAGGGCGGAGCAGAACGAGAGGCAGTGGGCGCGCAGGTCGCGGGGGAGCAGGCCGTCGCCCGCGAAGTAGGCGTCGACGTCGTCGCGGAGGTCCTCCAGCTGTCCGCGCAGCCAGACGTGGACCTCGACGAGCTGGTGGCCGAACGCCGTGAGGCGGCGGTTCACGCGGAGTCCCCCAGGTCGTCGGTCGCCTGCCTGCTCACGGCCGTGGCGCGGGTGAGGAAGTCGGCGATCACCTCCAACTGGCCGGCGTCGTAGTCGGCCAGGAGGTCGTCCATCCGCTTGTTCGCGCCCCGGTAGTGCTCGAACACCTCGGCGTGCCGGTCGGGCAGCACCCGCACGACCACCGCGCGGCGGTCGCCGGGGTCGCGGTCGCGGGCGATCCAGCCGCCGCGTTCGAGGCGGTCCAGCACGCCGGTCGTGGTGGCGGGGTGCAGCCCGGCGAGGCGGGAGAGCGCGGTCGGGCTCAGCGGGCCCTGCTGGGAGAGCAGGTCGAGACAGTCGAGGTCGATGTCCTTCAGGGCGACGCGCGAGCCGATCCGGTGGTTCAGGAAGGACAGCTGCACGCGCAGTCCGCGCAGCGAATCCTTGATCGAGTTCGCGGTTCGCCTGCGCTGCCGCGATTCCTCAGGTACTTTGGAACTCATATGATATCGACCTCGTAGTATATGGGGTGCGGATCACAAGGTACCCGAGCTGGGGAGACACGGATGAAGATCACCGTTTTCGGCGCCACGGGCGGGGTCGGCGGGCACGTCGTGCGCCAGGCCCTCGCCGCGGGCCACCAGGTCACGGCCGTGGTCCGCGACGCGGCCAGGCTCGACCTCGACCACCCGTCGCCGGCCGTGCTCGCCGTCTCGGACCTGGCGGCGTTGACCGCGCTGGACCCGTGCGACGCGGTGCTGTCCGGCATCGGCCCGCGCGGCCGGAAGGACGGACCGGTCGCGTCCACGGCCACGCGCGAGATCCTGCGGGCGATGGAACCCGCGGGCGTGCGGCGGATCGTGGTGGTCAGCGCCGCGCCCGTCGGCCCGGTGCCCGCGGACGAGACGTTCCTGAACCGCCGGGTGCTGATGCCGTTCATCGGCGCCGTGCTGCGCGAGGTCTACGCGGACCTGACCGCCATGGAGGAGGAGCTGCGGAGCAGCGGTGTCGAGTGGACGGCCGTGCGGCCTCCCAAGCTGACCGACAAGCCCGTCACCGGGAAGTACCGGCGGGTGATCGGCGGCAGCCCGCGAGGTGGCTACTCGATCTCCCGCGCCGACACCGCCCACGCCGTGCTCGCCGCGCTGGACGACCCGGCCACGATCCGGCAGCCGATCGGCGTCGCCTACTGACCGACGCGCTCGATCGTGCTGCCCCGCAACGGTTCCGCGCACTCCGAGCACGCGGAGCGCGGGCGGAACGCGGCACCGCACGCGGCGTGGCGGTAGACCAGCGCCGGACCCTCGGGGGACCGGAACCACCGCTGCGCCCACTCCATCGTGTGCACGGCGACCGGGAAGAACGCGAGCCCCTTCGCCGTGAGGCGGTACCCGGCGTTCGCCGAGGAGGTCATGACGTCCAGCTCCGCGAACGTCCGCAGCCGGTCGGCGATCACCACGGGCGGCGCGGACAGGTCCCGCTCGAAGTCGCGGAACCGCCGCGCCCCCTGGAAGGCCGCGCCGAGCATCGCGCACGACCACCGGTTGCCGATCAGCGCCGTGGTCTGGGGGAAGAACCCCTCCTGGTGGCCCGGCGCGGTGGCCGACCGGCGCCGGGTCGTGGCCGACGGCAGCGACCGCTCCCACGTGCCGCTCGGCCCGAACCCGCCGACGAGGTCGCGCGGCCCCACCGGGGTCGCGCACCCGCCGCACACCAGCACGGGCTCGAACGGGTGCCCGAGGTGGAACATCCGCGGCAGCTCCTCGGCGTGCTTCTCCACGTGGGCCAGCTCCCACGCCCAGATGCCCAGCAGGATCGGCCACACGCCCCGACCGCGGCGGGTCAGCCGGTACTCGTGGCGCTCGGGCCGCTCCTGGTAGGCGATCCGCTCCAGCAGGCCGAACTCGGTGAGCCGCCCCAGCCTGCCCGAGAGGACGGCGTGCGAGATCGGCAGCGCGCGCATCCACCCGCCGTACAGCCGCGTGCCCTGGAGGGCGTGGCGCAGGATCAGCAGCGTCCACTCGTCGCCGAGCAGCCCGAGCGTGACGCCGATCGGGTTCTGGCCGCCCTCGGGGAGGGCGGTGACGTCGTCAGAGACCGAGCGCTGCGGCCGCATCGTCCGTCCTCCGCCACCCCGGCAGGCTCTCCCCGGCCGCCCAGGTCGCGTGCGTCCCGCTGGACACCCGCTCCGGCAGCCGCACCCGCGCGACCGGGCCGTTCGCCAGGTTCCGCGCGTCGAACACCAGGCACTCGGACAGGTTCCGGTTCATGTCGACCGTGATGGTCACCAGGTAGCCGTCGTCCTCGCCGGTCGAGCCCAGCCGGGGCGCCAGCACCGTCTCGCTGCCGAACACCCCGGCGTCGAACGCGAACCGCTCCTCCGCGCCGGTCAGCACGTCGTGCTTCACCAGGCCGTTGAACAGGAACCAGCCCGGCTCGCCGGTCGCCGCGTACACGTACCGGTAGGACCGGCCGCCGTGCACGGGGTTGATCATGCCGAACTCGGTGACGTGGTCGGAGATCCGCTCCTCCTTGGTCCGCCCCGTCACGAGGTTGAGCCGCCACCGGTGCAGCTTGGTCTTGAGCCGGTCCAGCGCCAGCCCGCGGAAGACCCGTTCGCGGTTGTCGGTGGAACCGTTGAACCTCGGCATCGGGTCCTCCTGGAAGAACCCGTCCAGGACGACCTCGTCGCCCTCCTCGTAGGCGTTCGTCCAGTGCAGCACGTACGTCGGGTCGGCCTCGAACCAGCGCACGTCGCCGTTGCCGCCCCGGCGCGGCACGACGCCGAGGCGCAGCGGCAGGTCGCGGTGGAAGCGGGGGACGTGCGCGCCCTGCGCCAGCAGGTCGGCGTCCCAGAACAGCGGGCAGTCGTTGAGGATCGCGTAGTTCTCGGTGAACGCCATGTCGTGCGGCAACCGCGGCCCCGGCAGTTCGATGCCGGTGTGGTGCAGGAGCTTGTCGTCCGAGCCGACCACGCCGTAGTGCAGGTAGGGGGATTCCTTGCCGTAGCCGAAGAACAGCAGCTCACCGGTGTGCGGGTCGACCTTGGTGTGTGCGCTGACGCCGACCGACGACGGGAAGCGCCCCTCCCAGTCGGACTTGCCGAGGGTGTCGAGCGTGAGCGGGTCCAGCCGGTACAGGTCGCCGCACTGGTAGAAGCTCGTCAGCGCCACCCCGGCGTGCACCACGACGTCCGTGCTCGACGCGTCCTTCATCCGACCGCGCGCGCCCCAGCCCCGCTCCCGCACCGCGCTCTTCGGGTCCTCGGTGATGCCCGCCCACAGCGACCGGCCCTCCTCCTGCTCGGCGAGGAAGCCGTCGGTGCGGACGAACCTGTTGCGGTAGAACGCCTTCCCGTCGCGGAAGCCGACCACGTGCACCATGCCGTCGCCGTCGAACGGGTGGTAGCGCTCGATCGCCGGGTGCAGCGCGGTCTCGGTGTTGCGCAGGTACACGCCGTCGAGGTCGGCCGGGACCTCACCGACCACCTCCAGGTCGTCGGCCCGCCACTCGGTGGTCTGCCCCTGCCACGCGCCCGTGCGGTACGGGTGGTCGTCATCCGGCGGGAGGGTGCTGAGCACGCGTCCGAGAACTTCCACGTCCATGGTCGGGCTCCTGGGGTCGGGTCCCTCTTTACTACAACAAACAGAGTGACCGGTCAACGGCGT
>DATMCA010000288.1:0-2011 GCA_035559015.1 Umezawaea sp.
CCGCGGTCCGTGAGGTGGCGTTCCGGTCGGGCGGCGTGGCCTGTGGGTGCCCGAAACTGCGCGCACAGTCCGTGACCTGCCCGTTCGTCCACGGCAGGTGGCCATGCATGAACCGCTGGTGGCGCTGAAGGTGATCTACCAGATGTTCGCCAAGCTCCTGGGCTGGATCGTGCTGCGCACCCGATCCGACGCCACCAAGGAGATCGAGATCCTGGTGCTGCGCCACTAGCTCGCGGTGCTCCAACGACGCACGCCACGCCCGCGGATGACCTGGACCGATCGCGCACTGATCGCCGCCCTCACCCGACTGCTACCGGTCCGCCGCCACCCGACCCGACCCGACCCGCCCCCAGCACCCCTTGGCACCGGACCGAAACCCGCTCCTTGTGCGGGCGACACGAGCGCAGGATCCTGGCCGCACGACGACCGGACTGCGCCGTCTTGAAGGGAGCTGGAGCATGGCCGCCCAGGTGACACTCACCGAACCCGAGGTGCGCGCCTTCTCGTCGCTGCTGAGCAGGGTCAGCGACCGGCTGGCCACCTACGAAGAGCAGACACATCAGGACAAGCGGCACGCCGAAGAGCTCAAGGCGGCAGCCGACGATCTCCTCAGCCGGCTCGACCAGTAGAGCGACGTCGGCCGCGGCCGGGATTCGCTGGGGTTGCCGCCCGACCCGAGCGGGAACCGATGAGGGTGAGTTCCAGCGCACAGAGGGGCGCGGTCGCCCCGGTACGGTTCGGGCTGGTCGGCTACGGCTTCGGGGCCCGGTACTTCCATGCCCCGTTGATCGCCTCCGCCACCGAGTGCGAGCTCGTCGCGGTCGCGACCCGGTCCGCCGAGCGGCGGGCGCTCGTGGCCACGGAGCACCCCGACGCCGCGGTCGTCGACGACCTCGCCGGGCTCGTGGCCGCCGGAGCCGAAGCCGTCACGGTGTCGACCCCGGCCGACACCCACATCCCACTGTGCAGGGACGCGCTCGAGCGCGGCCTGCCGGTCGTCGTCGACAAGCCCTTCGCGCTCACCGCGGCGGACGCCCGCCCGGCCGTCGAGCTCGCCGAGCGGCTCGGCCTCGCACTCTCGGTCTACCAGAACCGACGGTGGGACTCCGACTTCCGCACGGTGCGCGCCCTCGCCGACAGCGGCGCCCTGGGGGAGATCACCCGGTTCGAGTCGCGCTTCGAACGCCGCCAGGACGGTCCCCCGGCTGCCGGCGGCGGCACCCTCCTGGACTTCGGCAGCCACCTCGTCGACCAGGCCATCCAGCTGCTCGGACCGGTGCGCACCGTGTACGCCGAGATCCATCACCGCGACGAGCTCGCCGGGCTCGACGACGACGTGTTCGTCGCGCTCACCCATGCCCGTGGCGCCCACTCCCACCTCTGGGGCAGCTGGGTGCAGTCCGCTCCCGGTCCGCGCTTCCGGGTCACCGGCACCCGCGCCACCTACGTCGTCGACGGCCTGGACATCCAGGAGGAACTCCTGGTGGCAGGCCGCACCCCGGCGTCCGAGGCCGGAGCGTGGGGAACCGAACCGCAAGACCGGTGGGGTCGGCTGCACGACGGATCCGCAACAGCGTCCCTCCCGACCGAACGCGGCCGCTGGGACACCTACTACCCGAGCTTCGCCGCAGCCGTGCGCGGCAACGGTCCCGTGCCCGTCGATCCGCGGGACGCACTGGCCACCGCCGAGGTGCTCGACGCCGCACGGACCAGCGCAACACACCACACGCTGGTCGACCTGCCTGTGGGTGCCGAGAACCGTGTCACGGCCCCTGATCAGCGCCTTCGCCGCCAGCCAACCTCGCGGTCACGGCTCGCAGGCCTCCCAGCAGGATCGCTCGCCATGGCCCTCCGCCTCGCGTACCTGATCCTCACCCGCGTGCTGAGCTGGCAGGCGCTGCTCGCCCGCACCGACGCAACGAAGGACGCCGAGATCCTGCTGCTCGGTCACGAAGTCGCCGTGCTGCGCCGATACACCCCACGCCCGAGGCTGACCTGGGTCGACCGCGCC
>DATMCA010000289.1:0-7897 GCA_035559015.1 Umezawaea sp.
TTCAAGCAGGCCGAGTTCGACATCCTCTACGGCAAGGGCATCAGCCGTGAGGGCTCGCTGATCGACATGGGTGTCGACCAGGGCATCCTGCGCAAGTCCGGCGCCTGGTACACCTACGAGGGCGACCAGTTGGGGCAGGGCAAGGAGAACGCCCGCAAGTTCCTCCTGGAGAACCCCGATGTCGCCAACGAGGTCGAGAAGCGCATCAAGGACAAGCTCGGCATCGGGGCGAAGCTCGACGAGGACGTCACCGTGGCGGCGCCCACGCCGGTCGACTTCTGAGCCGCACCATGACGTTCCACGGTGGCAGGGGTCGGGGTCGTCGGCGGCCCGGATTCGGTTCGGACGAAGACGAACCCGACCTCCCGCCGCCGGATCCCGTCGAGGAGCAGAAGCGGGCCAAGGAGATCTGCTTCACGCAACTCGCCGCACAGCCGCGCACTCGGCTCGAACTGAAGAACGCGATGCTGCGCAAGGGGATCGCTGAGGAACTTGCCGAGCTGGTGCTCGGCAAGTTCGACAAGGCCGGCCTGATCGACGACGCCGCGTTCGCCGAGATCTGGGTCCGGTCCAGACACACCTACAACGGGCTCGGTCGCCGTGCGTTGGCGATGGAGCTGAAGCGCAAGGGTGTCGCGGACGACCTGGTAACCGAGGCCGTGGCCGCGGTGGACGACGAGGCCGAGCAGGACCGGGCGCGTGAACTGGTCCGGAAGAAGCTGCGCGGCATGGCCGGCGTCGACGAGACGGCGAAGATCCGTCGGCTCGTGGGGGCGTTGGCGCGTAAGGGGTACGCGGGGGGCATGGCTTACCAGGTGGTGCGCGAGGAGTTGCGCGCCGCGGGCGAGGACGCCGCTCTGCTGGACGACGCGCTGCCGGACTGAGGCGCTGGGCTGACGCTTGCCGGGCTGAGGTGCTGCTGGACGACGCGCTGTCGGACTAAGGCGTTGCCGGGCTGATGCCTTGCTGGCCGCGACGCATATTCGCTGGCCGGGAGCGGTGTCGGTACGTACAAAGGCGGCATGCTCCTCAAATATCCTCGAACCCGGCACCTCGAAGGGTCGCGTCTTCAGCCTGGGGACGAGGACCTCGACTCGGTGGCGTTCGCCGCGATCCGAGGGCGGCACGTGGTGGTCGAGGAGAAGCTCGACGGGGCGAACGTGGGGGTCGGGTTCGACACCGACGGGACCCTGAGGTTGCAGAGTCGGGGGCACTACCTGGTCGGTGGGCCTCGGGAGCGTCAGTTCGCGCGGTTCAAGGCGTGGGCGGCGCAGGTGCGGCCGGAGCTGTGGGACCGGCTCGGCTCCCGGTACGTCATGTACGGGGAGTGGCTCTTCGCGAAGCACACGGTTTTCTACGACGCGTTGCCGCACTACTTCTGCGAGTTCGACGTGTACGACCGGGAGACCGGCAGGTTCCTGTCGACGCCCGCGCGGGCGGAACTGCTCGCCGGTGCGCCGGTGGTGTCCGTGCCGGTGTTGCACTCCGGAGTGCTCAAGGACCTGGGGGAGTTGACCGCGTTCCTCGGGCCGTCGACCTGCCGCACACCGAGGTGGCGCGAGGTGCTGCGCGAAGCCGCCGTGGACGCGGGGCTGGATCCGGACCAGGTGGTCGCGGAGACGGACTCGGACGACTTCATGGAAGGCCTGTACGTCAAGGTCGAGGTCGGTGACGAGACCGTCGACCGGTACAAGTGGGTGCGGCCCAGCTTCCTGACGGCGATCCTGGACTCCGGCAGCCACTGGGCTTCCCGGCCGATCCTGCCGAACCGGGTGGGCGAGCATGTGGATCTTTGACGAGCTGTGCCCGCGCGGTCCGGAGTGGACGGTGCGGTGGTCGGAGATCGAGGCCGCCTTCGAGTGGGTTCGGCGGATGCGCGGTGTCGTGCAGGACCCGGTGCACCACGCGGAGGGCGACGTGGCGACGCACACGCGGATGGCGTGCGAGGCGCTGGTGTCGCTGCCGGAGTGGCGGGCCAGACCTGAGCACGAGCGGACGCTGCTGTTCGCGACCGTGCTGCTGCACGACTGCGCGAAGCCGTTCCGGACGCAGGTCGACGAGTACGGCCGGGTGACCGCGCGCGGGCATTCGCGGCACGGCGACCTGCTGGCGCGGCGGATCCTGTGGGAACTCGGGGCGTCGCGCGCCTGGCGTGAGCACGTCGCCGCGCTGGTCAACCACCACCAGGTGCCGTTCTGGGCGCTGGAGCGGCCGGACCTGACGCGGATCGCGTACCGGGTCAGCCTGCTGGCGCGCAACGACGACCTGGCGATCCTGGCGACGGCGGACATCCTGGGGCGGGTGTGCGAGGACGCGGACGGCGTGGTGGACAACATCGAACTGTTCCGCGAGTACTGCCGCGAACTGGGCTGCCTCTACCAGCCGAAGGAGTTCGCGTCGGAGCACGCGCGGTTCCAGTACTTCCGCACGCCGGGGCGCGATCCGGAGTACGCCGCGTTCGACGACACGAGGATGGACGTGACCGTCCTGTCCGGACTGCCAGGTGTCGGCAAGGACCACTGGACCGCCGCGAACCGGGCGGGCTGGCCGGTGGTGAGCCTCGACGTGCTGCGGGACCGGATGGGCGTCAAACCCGGCGGTGATCAACGGGCCGTGGTCGCGGCGGCGTTCGAGCAGGCGCGGGCGCACCTGCGGGCCGGGGAGCGGTTCGTCTGGAACGCGACCAACGTGTCCCGCCAACTGCGCGAGCGCTGCGTCGGGCTGGCGGCCGACTACCGCGCTCGGGTCACGCTCGTGAGCCTCGAAGCGGCACCGTCGATCGTCCGGGCCCGCAACCGCGCGAGAGCCGAGCCCGTGCCGGAAGCCGTGGTGGACCGGCTGATCGACAGGTGGGAGACCCCGGACCCGACCGAGGCGCACCACGTCGAATGGGTCGACACCGGCCGCTAGTGGGTGACCAATCCTCACTGGGCAAGCTGCTCGCTGGTCGCGCTCCTGCGTCGGCGGCGAGGCCAAGCGAGGGACCGCCTGGACGACGGCAAGGTTGGCGGGCACGCCGCTAGAGTGCCCTCGTGGGCACGGAACACGTGGTGTGGGACTGGAACGGGACCCTGCTGGCGGACAACGTCGCCGTGGTGGCCTCGGTGAACAGGGTGCTCCGCGACTTCTACCCACCGGCGCCGGGCGTGGAGTGCGCGTGCATCACCTGCGGCACCCCTTCGACGCTGTCGTACGACGGCGACGCCGTGTGCGCCGGGTTCGGCCGCGAGCCGATCACGCTGGACCACTGGCGCACGGTGTTCAGCCGACCGCTCCTCGACTGCTACCAGCGCCTTCTGGGTCAGCCGCTGGACGCGGCGGGGTGGACGCGCATCGACACGGTCTACCACGACCACTACCGCGGTCTGCTGTCGCTGTGCCGCCTCGCCGACGGCGCGCCCGAGCACCTGCGGGCGTGGGGCGAACGCGGGCGCACCCAGTCGCTGCTGTCGATGTGGTACCACGACGAGCTGGTCGAGCTGGTCGACGAGTACGGGCTGACCGAGCTGTTCAGCCGCATCGACGGCCTGCGCGAGGAAGCCAAGGGCGGGTCGAAGGCGGCGCACCTCGCGGCGCACCTGGCGGCGCTGGACCTCGACCCGGCCGAGGTCGTGCTGATCGGTGACGTCGTCGACGACGCCGAGGCCGCCGCGCACGTCGGTGCCTCGTGCGTACTCGTCACGACCGGCGTCATGAGCCGCGCCAAGCTGGAGGCCACCGGGGTGCCGGTCGCCGATTCGATCACCGAGGCCCTGGCCCTGCTGGACTGACCCGCGCCGAGGAAGGGGTCCCCCGTTGTGGTGGGCCCCCGAATTCGAACCTACCGGCGGGGTCCGACAGTTTTTGCGGAGGCTGCTTCGGCGCGGTGAACGTCGTGCTCACCTCGTCGGGAGCGGCTCCGGGGCGGACCGCCGTCTGCGCACGGCCAGGAGCAGCACGCCCAGCGCGGCCATCAGACCGCACGTGACGACGGCGGTGGTCACCAGGAACTCGTCCAGGTCACCACGCACCAGGTACGCGCCCAGGGCGATCGCGACCACCGCGCACACCGCGCGGTCGATGATGGACTCCATCGACAGCAGCGTGGCGCGGTAGCGGGAGTCGGGGATGGCGTCGTTCAGCAGCTGCTTCTGGATCGGGAACGACAGGCCGGACGAGACCGCGAACAGGCAGAGCAGCGCGATCGTGACGACCGGTCCGAAGAGGACGATCAGGCCGAGGCTCGCCGCCATCACGGTGGTCAGCAGGAACACCGACCTGGTCGCGCCCACCTTGCGCCGCAGCAGGTGTGGGCGGGCGGCACCGAGGGCTTCGAAGATCGTCATGGCCGCGAGGACCGAGCCGAACCACGTCACCGACAGGTCCTTGCCCTCCAGGATCGGCTGGAACAGGTTCACCTGCGCGATCCGCACCAGGGTGAACATCGCGACGCCCTGCACCATCAGCAGCAGGAGCCACCGCGACCCGCCGAGGGCCCGGAAAGCGCCGCCGACGCCCGCCAGGACGGTGGCGGTCTTGCCGTTGCCGACCGTCGGCCGCCAGCCGGGGACGGGCGGCAGCTTCAACGCCAGCGCGACCGCGACGGCCGCGTTGAGCGCGGTCAGCCAGTACGGCGAGGGCGGGTTCCACTGCATCAGCAGACCGATCACCGGCCAGAACACGATCTTGCCCACGAGGCTGTACGACCGGCCGACGCCCTCCGCCTTCAGGTACAGGTGGCCGGCGTCGTGCGCGTGCAGGAACTCGTACAGGTACGCGCTCTGCGCCCCGGAGATCAGCGACCTGGCCAGCGCGATGAGCAGGAAGTGCACCAGGAAACCCGGGTAGGAGCCCAGGAACACCGGCACGAGGTTCGCGACCACCAGCACACCCGCGCCGCTCACCAGCGACGTCCGGTAGTCGAAGCGGTCGGCGACCATGCCGGTCGGGATCTCCAGCAGGCAGAACGCGATGTAGTAGACGCTCTGGATGCCGAAGATCTCGGCGTCGGTCATGCCGAGCTGCTTCTGGTAGGCGTAGAAGATCGGCACCCACAGGAGCAGCCCGAAGAAGAACTGGAAGCCGAACGTGAGCCGGATCGCCCGCGTGACGGCGGGGTTCGTCGAGAGCGCCATCAGATCGAGTACGGCCGGAGCTGCACGATGAACAGGTGGTCGGAGTCGGCGAGCCACTCGACGTCCACGGGGGAGTCGAACGTGTAGTCCGGCGAGAAGTGCGCCTGGAGCAGCCTGCCGACGACGGCGAGGCGTTGCAACTGGTCCTTGGCGGCCTTGCCGAGGTCCTCGCGCGCGTCACCGAGCGACACGGTCCGGCCGCCGCCCTCGACGGTGCTGTACAGGTACTGCATCGGCAGCGTCGACCCGTCCACGACGTCCGTCACCTTCGGCGAGACGTTGACGTAGACGTTGCGGAAGTCGTTGCGGTTCATGGGGTTCGTGGTCACGAGCACGCCGCCGAAGTCGGCCGCGACCTGCTCCTGGACCACCACGCCCATGTAGCAGTCGTCGAGCGAGATGCCCGCCTGCTGGCGGAGCCGGACGCTGCGCGGCGACACGAGCGACGCCCACACCTCCTTGATGCTCTCGACGATCTTCTCCGCCGTGGACACGTGGTTGATCGACTCGTAGATGCCCGCCGCGGAGAACCCGGCCAGGTCCTCGGCGTTGGACGAGCTGCGCACCACGAACGCCCGCACACCCGCGAGCCGGGTGACCAGCGCGGTGTCGATGTCGTGCAGCATGTGGTCGGGGATCTTGGTGGTGCGGATCAGCCGCTGGAGTTCCAGGCACAGCGGCTCGACCTCGCGGGCGTCCAGTTCCAGGGCCATCTTCAGCTTGCCGATGGCCTGCTGGACGCGCGGCGACGACTCCAGGAACCGCTGCTGGAGCGAGAACGGCAGCGCGATGCCGCGCGGGACCCGCACCCGGTCGGCGAGGAGCTTGCGGGCCGCCAGGGTCAGGTCGGAATCCTCCGGCACGTCGAGCAGCCTGGCCAGGTGCGTCAGCAGGTTCTCCCGCGGCGGGCGGGGCACCTGGAAGAAGCCGAGCAGCCGTCGGGAGCCGCCCGCGAGGACGTGGTGCAGCTCGCCCAGGTTCGCGGCCTTCGTGCCGTAGCGGTGGCGGTCGTGGTGCCGGAGCTCCCCGAGGCCGGCGATGGGGCTGTAGCTCGCCTCCGGCTCCTCCAGGGTGATCCGCTGGGCGTACCAGGCGGGACGTCGGCCGAGTT
This sequence comes from Umezawaea sp., assembly GCA_035559015.1. Classification (GTDB taxonomy): domain Bacteria; phylum Actinomycetota; class Actinomycetes; order Mycobacteriales; family Pseudonocardiaceae; genus Umezawaea. Next base: position 6,226 of record DATMCA010000289.1, read on the forward strand.
CGGTCGGCTCGTCGACGAGCGTGAGACCGACCTCGGCGTCGGCCGCGTCCACCCGGTAGGAGACCCACTTGCCGTCGAGGTGCTCGCGTTCGACCAGGTCGAACGCGCCGATCTGGATGGCGTTCGGGATCTGCCAACCGGTGGCGAGGACGTTCGTGTGGGAGAGCGGGGTGGTGTGGTCGGCGTTGATGATCCCGGCCAGTCGCGGGATGTCGTCCGGGACGCGGTGCATCACGATGATGTCGTGCCACTCCAGCGTGTCGACCGCCGCCCGGTATTCCGGCAGGGATCGGAACGCGCGCAGTCGACCCCTCGCCTCACCGGGGTTCAGGGCGACGAACCGGGAGCTGGAGAACAATTCGTGCGCGAGGATCCTGGGCAGGTCCGCCGGGGGGAGTTGGGCGACGGCCTGTTCCTGGAGGTGGTTGGCCGGCTTGAACAGCAGCGGCAGGGACGGGTCGACGTGGTCGCGCACGAAGTGGTGGAACCAGACGATCATGTCCGACGACATGGTGTCGATCTCGACGGTCTCCAGGGAGAAGACGCGGCGGTCCTCGCGGGTGTGCAGGGCGAGGATTCCCAGGTAGAAGCGCCGATCGGCGTCGTGGTAGAAGGTTTGGTTGTACTTGTCGATCGTGCGGCCCATCTCGTCCTCCGAGATGCCCAGGATCTGTTCGCCGATGTAGATCGCGTGGAAGGTGTGCTCGGCGTTGTTGATGAAGTGGATCGTGGAGTTGGTGCGGTCCACGACTACCTTGACGAACGAATAGCCACCCAGCCGGCCCGATAGTTGGTTGAATGCGGAAATGCTGAGTTGTTCGCCCACCAGTGCGGCAACGTCCGGCACGTTTTCTTCTCCCTCGCTTTCGCGGCGATGGGGGAGGCTAACACCGGGATCCGGGGATTTCGGTCGCGCTCGGTGAGGTCTGGGGCCCCTATTGTCAAATGCTCCTCAAACGCATGACCGGCGTCACGGTCCGTCGGGGTGAAATGTCCAACGGGCTGGGACGCCGGTCTTGTGGGGTGATCTCTCTTACTTGAGCGTGGAAGCTGCCCTGGCGAGGGCCTCGACGCGGCCGAAGTCGCCTGCCGCGAGGGCTTCCTTGGGGGTGAGCCAGGAGCCGCCCACGCAGCCGACGTTGGGGAGGGCCAGGTACTTGGAGGCCGTTTCCGGGGTGATGCCGCCGGTGGGGCAGAAGCGCAGCTGGGGGAGGGGGCCGCCGATGGACTTGAGGTAGTCGACGCCGCCGGCCGCTTCCGCGGGGAAGAACTTGAGGGCGGTCAGGCCGCGTTCGAAGAGGCGCAGGGCTTCGGAGACGGTGGCCGCGCCGGGGAGGAAGGGGAGGCCGGTGTCCTCGACGGCGTTGAGGAGGCGGTCGGTGCAGCCGGGGGTGACCAGGAACGCGGCGCCTGCCTTGGTGGCCTGTTCGGCTTGTTCGGGGGTGGTGACGGTGCCCGCGCCGATGAGGATGTCGGGGACTTCCGCTGCTACCCGTTCGATGGCGGAGAGGGCGGCCGGGGTGCGCAGGGTCAGTTCGATCACGCCGATCCCGCCTCGTAGGAGGGCTTGGGCCAGGGGGACGGCGTGGGCGGCGTCGTCTACTACGACCACTGGGATTACGGGGGACAGCGTGAGCAGGTCCGCGCTGGTGGTCACCGTGAAGCCTCCTGG